>NZ_JBXWRL010000014.1:0-51531 GCF_059612885.1 Ruegeria sp. YKSD179
TATTGCGCGCCTTTGAACGAGATCATGAGCTAGCTTTCGACTTGATATGACCAGTGGTCATTCACGCGCTAACTCTACCAACGTCAATGGTCAAAACTTTGCAACAGATCCCTTGACAATGATAGTGGCGCCCATCGCGTGTAACTGTCCCCCCTTGTACCACGCGTGCACCGCTCGTATTTAGGCGGGAAACCAATTTTCTGGAGAAGTGCAATGCTCAAAGGACTCGGCGGCTTGGGCGATATGGCCAAGATGATGAAATCCGCACAGGACCTGCAAACCAAAATGACTGAAATGCAGGACGAGTTGAATAACATAATTGTCGTAGGTGAGTCAGGTGCGGGACTTGTTAAAGCAACCGCATCAGCCAAGGGAGAGCTGAAAAGCCTGGATATCGATCCGTCGATCTTCAATGGCGACGACAAAGAAGTGGTCGAGGACCTGATCCTTGCCGCAATCAAGGACGCCCAATCAAAAGCTGCCCAGCGATCACAGGAAGAAATGGGCAAGTTAACAGAAAGCATGGGCCTTCCGAAAGACATCAAACTGCCCTTTTAATAACCGAACCCATCTACCCAACGAGGCGCATTTCTAAAGAAGTGCAGGACAGGCCGTGAGCTCAAATAGCGATATCGATAACTTGATCGACCTGATGGCTAAGCTTCCTGGTCTTGGCCCTCGCTCGGCCCGACGCGCCGTTCTGCACCTGATCCGCAAACGCGCCCTTTTACTGACGCCACTTTCGGATGCCATGCAACAGGTGGCCGCTACAGCGCGCGAATGTTTAAACTGCGGCAATGTCGGCACGACGGACGTCTGTGAAATTTGCGACAGTGAGGCCCGAGCAACCGGAGAACTTTGCGTGGTCGAGGATGTGGCCGACCTTTGGGCGATGGAACGCGCCGGAGTTTTTAAGGGCCGTTACCACGTTCTAGGCGGCACCTTGTCTGCATTGGACGGTGTCGGCCCAGACGAGCTGCGGATTCCGCGCCTTAAGGATCGCGTCATCGCGGAAGGGATTCGCGAGGTCATCCTGGCGCTTAATGCAACTGTCGATGGGCAAACAACTGCCCACTACATTGCCGATCAGTTGGAAGGCCAGGTACGCCTGACGTCATTGGCGCAAGGTGTGCCAATTGGCGGTGAACTTGATTATCTGGATGATGGCACGATTACCGCCGCTCTGCGGGCGCGAAAAGAAATTTGAAAAACTTAATCCCTTTAGGATTGTGGCCAGCAATTTTGATGGTCTCTATTGCCACGATCGAACAAGATTCTTTTTGATATTTGAATAAAAGACCTTAACCCAGATTCTGTGATATAGGGGATCACACCTGTAACTGGATACGAATGAAAGCTAATTTGAGTTCGGCCATTCAGACGGGCAGCTGCATTAGTTGCCGTCCGGAAACAAATTTAGGGAGATTAGGCAGTGGAAAATATGGTGTCGGCGGTCCAGAAGGTTTTTTCCAACTACGCGACATTTTCCGGACGCGCATCTAGGTCGGAATATTGGTGGTGGTTCCTTGCACTACTTATTTTCATGCTGATCCTGGGCGTACTGGACGCATTCGTCATAGCCCCTCTTTTAGGCTTTCAGGCGGGCGACGAAAACGCCGGGCAGCCGCTCTCACTTTTAGCGAGCCTTGCGGTACTGCTACCAAATTTGGCAGTCGGCGCACGTCGATTACATGATACGGATCGTTCAGGCTGGTGGTTGCTTATTGGCCTGATTCCTTTGATTGGGTTTCTCATCCTCATCTACTTTTTTGTTCAACCCAGCGACGCTGAGGCAAACAGGTTTGGAGAAGCGCCCTCGTGGCCGCCGTCGATATAATCATGAACAAAAGGTCAACTTAAACCGGTAAGTTTCGCCAGAACCGACCCAGGAGTTCCAATGAACCGCATTCTAGCCCTCACTTTCGCCGCCTTCACGGCAACCGCGGCCTTTTCACAAGAATTGATAGACAAAGGTTTTGTCCAAGGCTGGAACATCATGATGGATCCAGCCTTGGGCAATGGATGTCTGATCCAGACCGTATATCAGGATCTATCGGTCGTTCGTTTGGGTTATGATGCTCTGGGCAATCGTGGGTATTTCACCGTTTACAATAAGGCGTGGGGCGAAATCGAACCCGGTAAAAGCTATCCGATCCGGTTCGAGCTGGATGGCGAAAGTTTTGACGCCACTGCAATAGGTTTTAGGCAAGACCGCGTACCGGGTGCGACTGTGTTCTTCACTGACCGGAATTTTGTCAACGCTATCGCGCAAAACAAAACCATGACCGTCTATAACCCTTTAGGTGAGGTGGTGATGGCCATCGATCTGAACGGAACAGCCAAAGCGCTGGAATACGCGCGGGACTGCCAGAACCGTAAACTTTAGCGAATCGGATCAAACAAAGCGTCTTCCGCTGAGCAATCTCTGATCACATCGCGTCCGCAAGGCACTGGTTCAAGCGCGCGCGAAAGACACAGGCGAACTTCTTCGATGTAACCCTGCTTGCAAGTGATTGTGATCATGTCCTGCGACAGATCTGGGTTTGCTTCAACGAACGCGTCTTCAACAACCGAGGCGGGCAATCTGACAGACTTGTCAAGTTTTCGAAACACCTCGGGACGTTTCACGCTGTCGTAGGCCCGTCTTGAAAGAGCAAAGTAATCAGGCGCACTAAGGCCCGAGCACGTGCCATGTTTTTTCCATTGATGCCACGCCAGCCCGGAACTTCCCTGTATATCAGACATCGCACGGGTCATTCGGCGCGAAGGTTGTGCTTCGGTGGTACGGCAGAAAGAAGGCCAACCTTGATTATACTGCGGCCAGAGGCCGTGCAGAATCCACCCATAATCGTGCCGGACATCACATTGGTCTGATCCCCGCGCATCGCCTTCGCGTGCGCACCAATTCGGCAACCAGCTGAGTGATAGTACGTAGTAGTCAAACTCACCCGCTGTTTCACTATCGGCATACGCGGTCATTGCGCTGAACACCCAAAGAACCAACCAACGCATTCGCCTCTTCCCTTCTTGCCTTGCGGCGACTATATACAGCCCAAGTTCCCCGACAACGGAAACCTGCCCCAAGACCACGGGGCCGCCGAATTCCGGCGACGGGATAGATGTATGTATAGGAGATGGGCTGATGGCAAAACCCCTGATGGCCAAGGCAACAGCAGTATGGCTGGTGGATAATACCACGATCAGCTTCAAGCAGATCGCGGATTTCGTGGGCATGCACGAGTTAGAGGTGCAGGGTATCGCCGATGGTGACGTTGCAGCAGGTGTTAAAGGTTTCGATCCGATCGCCAACAACCAGCTCACACAGGATGAGATCGAAGCGGCGCAGAGTGATCCTTTGCATAAACTGAAACTCAAGTTTAATCCGGCCGCAACTGGCGAAGAAAAACGGCGCGGACCCCGCTATACGCCATTGTCCAAGCGGCAGGATCGTCCGAACTCGATTCTTTGGTTGGTCAAGTTTCACCCCGAACTTAGCGACGGACAAATCGCCAAGCTCGTGGGAACCACGAAACCGACGATCCAATCGATCCGCGAGCGGACGCACTGGAACATAACGAATATGCAGCCAATTGATCCCGTTGCACTGGGGCTATGTAAGCAGTCCGAGCTGGACGCAATCGTTCAAAAGGCCGCCGCCAAGAAGGCAGCCGAAGGCGGTGTAATGAGCGACGATGAGCGGCGCAAACTGGTTTCAACTGAACAGTCGCTCGAAATGGAAAATGCGCCCAAGATACCAACCGCGATCGAAGGTTTGGAGACCTTTTCGCTGTCTGAAGAGCCAGAAAGCAAGGAAGAAGAGGAACCCATTGTGGACGCGGACAGCTTCTTCAACCTTCCAAAAGGAAGTGGCGAAGAAGAAAATGAAGACGACTTGCGCCAATGATCTTAGTAGCCCCGACGCAGCATAGTCGGGGCGCTTGTTCCCGGGAAACACCATGCTGAATGCACTGTCCGCTATTTTTGGACCACACCGCGCAGTATCAATCTACGTATTTCTCAAGACAAAGGGTCTGGCCATTCTGGGCGGTTTGATCATGATCGCGCTGGTCACCAGTCTGTTTGTACTCGGTGACGATGGCGAACACGAGCACGACTCATTCCTGACGGTCGCGGTTCTGTCCGCAACCCCTATCAATGGCGATTTGAAAAACGGGGTAATCGCATCGGTTCGTTTGCCAGACGGTTCCGCGACTTCGATCACATCAACAGACGGGCTTATCTCGCAATCTGTCGGGACCAGTGCTTGTGTGGAAAAACGTGTCTTCGTGAAAAGTGGCGAGGCCCGCTATCGTTTGAAATTGCCACAGCTTTGCGAGGCAAGCTAACGGCAAACCGCCCGCTAATGTCAGCGGGCGGTTTTCTTTTACAACGTTTGGAACAAAATACCTGTTACGATCGCACCGGAAACGCCTAAGCCGAGATAGGTTGCGAATACCCGTGGTCTGACGAGCGACCAAACAGCCGCCATTGCTGGTATCGAGCTAACGGCACCAGCGACCATGAAGGACATCGCCGCGCCTGCGCTCATGCCTTGTTCCATCAGCCCGGCCAGTAGCGGCGGTGCGACGTACGAGTTCAGATATGCAGGCATTCCAACCAGTGCTGCGATCACGATGGGCACGACGCCTTCTCCACCTACAACACGCGCGATTAGGTCTGCTGGCACATAGCTGACAAGCAACGCCTCGAGTACATAGGCCAATGCCAACCATTTCAGCAAAAATACGCCATTGTGCACGAACTCGGAACGGAATCGGGCGCGGCGCTCGGGCTGCTGCCAGAAACGCCAAACCGGCCTATCATCCTGCTTGGGTCCGCAACCGCAGCAACCTGCTGGTTTGTATTCACGCAGTGGTTGGGCAAATGCGCCATTGCGCATCAGGAACCGAACGGTAAAGCCGCCGAACAAGCCAAGTGCCACCGCTGCAATTGCCTTTCCGATTGCGAAAGGCCAACCCAATGCACCAGCCGTGATTAATAATGTCGGCGGATCTATCAGCGGAGAGCTGAGCCAAAATGCCATCACGGCCGAGAGCGGTGCCCCAAGCGCTAGAAGGCCGGCGATGAAGGGGATTACTTCGCAAGAACAAAACGGAGCCAACCCACCGAACAATGCAGCCAGCAGGATCATCCGGGTTTCGCGCCCATCAAAAGCGCGCTCAACCATAACCTCGGCCCCGGTGGCCTTTAGGTAAGACAAGAGCAAAACGGCAAACAAAATGTATTGGCCCGTATGGGCCAGCGCCTTGGCGGCAAACGTGACCACGTCGACCCAGTTATCTGGGTCAAGTAGGGCGACTGCCATCAAAAGCGCAACGATCAACGCCCAAGGCGTTTTTATCATCTCAAGGATGGCTTTTGGTGCCATCTTTGGATTTTGAGTCAATTCAGCCATCGTTTGCAGCCTTCCCGATTTCGTCCGCACAACATTCGCTCAGGATAAATTGTGCCAGTTTTCTAAGTTCGTCGAAATTGGCGCGATTTATAGTACTCCGCCCTATTTTTTCTTGCTCGACAACACCGCCCGCGGACAGAAACCGCAGGTGATGTGCAAGGGTCGAAGGCGCAATATCAGTCCGGTTTTGGATTTCACCGACTGTCAACCCTGATTCCCCGGCACGAACCAGCGTTTTCAGAACCTTTAGCCGGGCTTCTGAACCCATTGCAGAAAACCCAGCTGCTGCCGCTTCCCACATATATTATCTCCATAAAACTAATTTACTAGTTATATGAACTTTTCAGAAGCATAGGTCAACCAAAAAATTAATAGACAAAGCTCGCGCTAACTTATGTCCAGATTGCCCCCTGGTTAAGTCCAGCTTATAACTTGGTAATGGCCATCTCAGTCGACACATTTTTTCTAGAACCGAACGGGCAGGGCACGTTGCAAGCCCGAATTCAACAAATGATTGCCGAAGGCATTCTGTCAGGTCGATTCCATGTGGGCGAAAAACTACCCTCATCGCGAAATCTGGCGTCTCATCTGGGTGTCAGTCGGATCACAGTGACATTGGCCTACACAGAATTACTGGCCAATGATTATCTGACAGCAAAAGACCGCTCGGGGTACTACGTGTCACAGAATGCGCCTGTACCTCCGCAATACACGCCTGTTCAACGCGGCGCTGAAACTGTTAACTGGAACGCCGCCCTTGCACGTCGATTTTCAGAGGGGGATTTCCTTCAGAAACCCAGTAACTGGCAGGAATATCTTTATCCATTCATCTACGGTCAAGCCGACAGAACTCTGTTCGATCACGCCAATTGGCGATTGTGCGCCGTACGTGCACTAGGGCACAAGGACTTTGACTCACTCACCGGAGATTATGTCGACCGGGACGACCCACTGCTGGTCGAATTTATTGCCCGGCACACATTGCCACGACGCGGGATTTCGGCACGACCAGAGGAAATTTTAATCACACTTGGCGCGCAGAATGCGTTGTGGCTCGCTTCACGCGTTCTTTTGAACCGCAATAGCAAAGCAGCTATCGAGGATCCATGTTATTACGCCCTTCGCGATCTCTTGAACCATGCCGAATGTGAATTGGCGCCGATAAGTGTGGATCAGCGAGGTTTGCCGCCCGATGCGATCCCCGAGGATACCGACGTCATCTTCACCACACCAAGCCATCAGTGCCCAACCACCGCGACTATGCCAATCGACAGACGCAACGCTTTGCTGGCACGGGCGCGCGAATTGGATGCCGTCATAGTAGAAGATGATTACGAGTTTGAAATGGCATTTTTGGGCGCGCCGTCTCCGGCATTGAAATCTATCGACCGGGAAGGGCGTGTGATATACGTAGGCAGCTTTTCGAAGTCCCTGTTTCCTGGATTGAGACTTGGATACATGGTCGGTTCCGAAGCTTTCATTCGTGAAGCACGGGCTCTGCGATCGTTAGTCCTAAGACATCCACCGGGGCATATTCAGCGAACCGCCGCGTATTTTCTGTCGCTGGGTCACTACGATGCCCAGATACGGAGGATGTCCAAAGCGTTACAGCAACGCCGTGAAGCGATTGAAGAGGCTATCGCCGAACATGGATTGAACGTCGCAGGGCGTGGTGTGTTCGGCGGATCCTCCATTTGGATGCATGCCCCCGAGGGCATAGATACCACGCAATTGGCCAAAACCCTTCAGGAAAAATCTGTCCACATCGAACCTGGAGAGTTGTTCTTTTCCGGCCCTAATCGACCGACCAACTACTATCGGCTTGGGTACTCGTCGATAGCACCTGAACGAATACGTGCCGGAATCCACCAGATCGCCGACACCATTCGCCAGTATTGAACAAAACTGGACCTACCCTGGCTTGTGTTTTGGCCCTAACGCGACAGACACCCATACGCCAAAACCAGATGGAAACGTCGGGGTGGAATACCCCGCTACTTCCTATCAGCCCGGAGAACTCACATGAAGATGACGACAGAAGAGGCGTTCGTTAAGACGCTACAGATGCATGGTATCAAGCATGCCTTTGGCATTATCGGTTCAGCAATGATGCCGATTTCGGATATCTTTCCAGCGGCTGGAATAACCTTCTGGGATTGTGCGCACGAGTGCTCTGGCGGGATGATGGCCGATGGCTACACCCGTGCTACGGGCGAGATGTCAATCATGATCGCCCAGAATGGTCCTGGTATCACTAACTTTGTGACTGCGGTTAAGACGGCATACTGGAACCATACACCGGTTCTGCTAATCACACCGCAGGCTGCCAACAAAACCATCGGCCAGGGCGGTTTTCAGGAAATGGAACAGATGAACCTGTTCGCCGATTGTGTGGCGTACCAGGAAGAGCTGCGTGACCCGACCCGTGTGGCCGAGGTTCTAAACCGCGTGATCATGCAAGCTAAACGCGCCTCGGCACCCGCGCAGATGAATATCCCCCGCGACATGTGGACCCAAGTTGTTGACATCGAGCTACCGAAAATTGTCGACTTTGAACGCCCTTCCGGCGGTGCAAATGCGGTTGCCGAGGCAGCGGCGCTTTTGTCGAAAGCCAAGAATCCGGTTATTCTGAACGGCGCAGGCGTTGTTCTGTCGAAGGGAGGCATCGAAGCTTCGCAGGCATTGGCTGAACGTTTGGATGCACCTGTATGTGTTGGCTATCAGCACAACGACGCTTTCCCGGGCAACCACCCTCTGTTTGCCGGTCCACTCGGATACAACGGTTCCAAAGCAGGGATGGAGTTGATCAACCAAGCTGACGTTGTTTTGTGCTTGGGCACACGTTTGAATCCGTTCTCGACGCTTCCTGGCTACGGCATCAACTATTGGCCGACAGACGCGAAAATCATACAGGTTGACATCAACCCCGATCGCATCGGCCTGACCAAAGACGTGACTGTAGGTATCGTGGGTGATGCGGCGCTGGTAGCCAACGGTATTATGGACCAACTAGCAGAAGATGCGGGCGATGCGGGACGAGACGAACGCAAAGCTAAAATAGCTCAAACAAAGTCCGCATGGGCACAAGAACTAAGCTCTATGACCCATGAAGACGACGATCCAGGTACCACCTGGAACGAGCGCGCACGCGCCGCCAAGCCCGAATGGATGAGCCCCCGCATGGCATGGCGCGCAATCCAGCAAGCGCTGCCGCGTGAGGCGATCATTTCGTCGGATATTGGTAATAACTGTGCGATTGGAAACGCCTACCCGTCATTCGACGAAGGCCGGAAATACCTAGCACCCGGGCTCTTTGGCCCTTGTGGTTACGGTCTTCCTGCGATCATTGGCGCCAAGATCGGTTGCCCTGACGTGCCCGTGGTAGGTTTTGCTGGCGACGGAGCATTCGGCATATCGGTTAACGAGTTGACCGCGATTGGCCGCGAAGAATGGCCCGCAATAACGCAAATCGTTTTCCGCAACTACCAGTGGGGCGCTGAGAAGCGGAACTCGACCCTTTGGTTTGACGACAACTTTGTCGGTACCGAATTGGACCAGGGCGTGTCTTATGCCGCAATCGCAAACGCCTGTGGCCTGAAGGGTGTACAGGCGCGCACTCAGGAAGAGCTGACCGCAGCGCTCAATCAGGCAATTATCGACCAGAAGAACGGCATTACAACGCTGATTGAGGCCTTGATCAACCAAGAGCTGGGCGAGCCGTTCCGCCGCGACGCGATGAAAAATCCTGTGCGTGTTGCTGGTATCAACGCTGCAGACATGGCTGAAACACAGGTGTAGGCCGCAAGACAGGGACCGGGGCGAATGACAAAGACACCCATCGAGCTGTTGCGCAACAGCGCCCCGGCAGCCCGTCCTGTAATTGCATTGAGCGAAGGCAGTGATCCCCGCGTCGTGGCGGGGGCGCTTGCCGCCCATAACTCGGGGTTGACCGATATCATTCTGGTCGGACCCGAGGACGAAGTCTCGTCGGCGCTTGCTGCTGAAGGCATATCCGTCGGCGGAGGCATAGAAATTCACGATCCGGCAACCTCGGAATTGACTGAAATGTTTGCCGCAGAGTTCCTTGCACTGCGCAAACACAAAGGTGTCGACGACGTAAAGGCGCGGGCGGCAGCTGAAACTCCGTTAATATATGCTGCAATGCTTGTGCGGATTGGTCACGCCACAGGCACCGTCGGCGGCGCCGTGCACACAACGGGCGATGTAGTGCGAAGCGCTATCCAAGTGATCGGTATGGCACCTGACGCTGGCATGATCTCGTCATTTTTCTTGATGTATCCACCCGACGACGCACCAGATAATGCGCGCGCCATGCTCTATTCAGATTGCGGGCTTGTGATTGATCCTTCAGCTTCTGAGCTTGCCAACATCGCGGAAACCTCAGCCGCTTCGGCGCGTTCTCTCCTGCAGGTCGAGCCAAAAATTGCTATGCTGAGTTTTTCCACAAAGGGAAGCGCACGCCATAAAGCCGTCGACAAGGTGATCGAAGCAACAAATACCATTCGCGCAAAGCGTCCCGATCTCGAAGTCGACGGAGAGCTTCAATTCGACGCCGCGTTTGTGCCGACTGTGGGTGAGCGAAAATCTCCGGGTTCATCCGTGGCCGGGCAAGCCAATGTTATGATCTTTCCCAATCTGGACGCGGGTAATATCGCCTACAAAATTACCCAGCGATTGGGTGGGTACGCAGCCATTGGCCCCGTTATGCAAGGCCTCGCCAAGCCTGCGAACGATTTATCCCGTGGATGCAGTGCGGATGATGTAACGCAGATCATCGCCGTTACCGTTTTACAGGCGCAAACTGCGCAATAGACTAAAACCTGCGGCCGGTGCCGCGGACTATCCCATTCCGGCCCGGCCGACCAAAGCCGTATCCGGATCAACTGACAGGACCCGCCAATGACTCATCAGCAGCCGATCCTTGACACCAGTCCCAAAGTCTCGGACGAGATTCGAAAAACCACCTGCTACATGTGTGCCTGCCGTTGCGGGATCAATGTTCACATGAAAGACGGCAAAGTGGCTTATATCGAGGGCAACCGCGACCACCCGGTAAACAAAGGTGTGCTTTGCGCCAAAGGCTCGGCAGGCATCATGCAGGTCAATGCCCCTTCGCGGTTGAAGGCGCCATTGAAACGAGTCGGTCCCCGCGGGTCAGGCGAATTTGAAGAAATCAGTTGGGACGAGGCGCTGGACATAGCCGTCGGCTGGCTCAAACCGATCCGTGAAGACAACCCGGAAAAACTGGCGTTTTTTACGGGTCGCGACCAGAGCCAGAGCTTTACAAGTTTTTGGGCGCAGAATTTCGGTACCTGCAACTATGCTGCCCACGGCGGCTTTTGCTCGGTCAACATGGCCGCGGGCGGCATTTATACCATGGGTGGCGCATTCTGGGAATTTGGACAACCTGATTGGGATCACACCAAACTGTTCATGCTATTTGGCGTGGCCGAGGATCACGACTCGAACCCAATCAAGATGGGCATCGGCAAAATCAAGGCACGCGGCGCACGTGTGATTGGCGTCAACCCGATCCGTTCGGGGTACAACGCAGTGGCAGATGACTGGGTCGGCATAACACCAGGGACCGACGGGCTATTCATCTTGTCCATGATTCACGTCCTAATGAAGGCAGGTATGATCGACCTGGACTATCTCAGCCGCTATACCAACGCGCCCGTTTTGATCGACGCGTCCGAAGGTCCCACCAAGGGCCTGTTCCTGCGAGATAAAAACGGCAAACCGTTGGTCGTCGACCGCGAAACAGGTAAGTTGACGGCTTTCGACAAGCCCGGTGTGCGTCCTGACCTTTCAGCGGTTTATGAAAGGGGCGGTGTTACTCATCGCCCGGTTTTCCACCTGATGGCTGAAAGGTATCTCAGCGATGAATACGCGCCGGAGAACGTCGCCGATCAGTGTGGTATCCCTGCCCAACGCATCCGCGCAATCGCAGGCGAACTGGCGCGCGTGGCCTTTGACGAAGCCTTTGAACTGCATCATGAATGGACCGACTTTCGCGGTGAGAAACACACCAAGATGATCGGTCGCCCGGTGGCGATGCACTCGATGCGCGGTGTTTCTGCCCACGCAAACGGTTTTCAAACCTGTCGGGCGTTACACGTCTTGCAAATTCTCCTTGGTACGGTGGAAGTGCCAGGCGGTTTTCGCTTCAAGCCGCCTTACCCCAAACCGGTCGAAGCGCATCCGACACCGCACTGCAAAGTGACGCCAAACTCACCATTGGACGGACCTCATCTGGGGTTTGTTCAGGGGCCCGAGCATCTTGCACTGAAAGCGGATGGCAGTCCTGCGCGGATCGACAAGGCATTCACATGGGAAAACCCGATGTCCAGCCACGGGCTGATGCATATGGTAATCTCTAACGCGCACGCGGGTGACCCCTATAAGATCGACACATTATTCATGTACATGGCCAATATGTCCTGGAACTCGACCATGAATACCAAGGGTGTCATGGATATGTTGACGGATATGGACGAAAACGGTGACTATGTGATCCCACATATCATTTATTCGGATGCCTACTCGTCCGAGATGGTGGCCTATGCCGACCTGATTTTGCCTGATACAACCTATCTTGAACGCCACGACTGTATCTCGTTGCTAGACCGCCCAATTTGCGAGGCAGAAGCGGCCGCCGATGCAATCCGGTGGCCAGTTATCGAGCCTGACCGCGACGTGCGCGGATTCCAGTCGGTTTTGATTGATCTTGCCAACAGGATGGGCTTGCCAGGTTTCACCAACAAGGACGGCAGCGCCAAGTGGGTTGATTACGCCGACTACATCGTGAACCACGAACGCAAACCGGGTATCGGCCCATTGGCTGGCTATCGTGGTGAAAACGGTGAAAAGGTAGGTCGCGGCGAAATCAACCCGGATCAGTTAAACCGTTATATTGAAAACGGCGGCTTCTTTGTGGCCCATATCCCTGAAGGCGCTGATTATTATAAACCCTGGAACAACGCCTATCAGGATTGGGCCGTTGGCATGGGAATTTATGACAGCCCGCAACCCTATTTGTTCCAGCTGTATTCTGAGCCTATGCGCAAGTTTCAATTGGCCGCCGAGGGTCATGGCGAGCGCCAGCCGCCCGAGTATCTGCGTGGGCGAATCAAAGCGACGATGGACCCGATGCCCGTTTGGTACGAAACAGATCAAACCGGCAATGAGGGCTTTACTGTCAATGCCCTGACCCAACGCCCGATGGCGATGTATCACAGTTGGGGCACCCAAAATGCCTGGCTGCGCCAATTGCATGGTCGTAACCCTTTGTATGTTCCTACCAAGCTGATGCGTGAGCATGGACTGCAAGACGGCGATTGGGCCAAGGTCACGTCACCCCATGGACAAATCATCGTTCCGGTTATGGAAATGGCGGCACTGAACGATAATACCGTTTGGACATGGAACGCCATAGGTAAGCGCAAAGGTGCATGGGCCCTGCATGATGACGCGCCCGAGGCCACTAAAGGCTTCTTGCTCAATCACCTGATCCATGAACTTTTACCACCGAAGGGTGACGGGCTGCGTTGGGCCAACTCGGACCCGATCACGGGACAAGCCGCGTGGTTCGACCTGAAAGTGAAGATTGAAAAGGCCGCAGCTCCAGACGACGCGCAAAGCCAGCCTGAATTCGAACCGATCAATTCACCGGTAGGCACCGGCCCAAAAGACCTCGCGTGGAAGGTAGGCAAATGACCCAACTCCCCCATTCAACAGAACGCAAGATGGGTTTGGTGATCGACCTCGACACATGTGTCGGATGCCATGCCTGTGTCATTTCGTGCAAAGGTTGGAACACTGAAAACTATGGCGCTCCGCTTTCTGATCAGGACGCTTATGGTGGCAATCCCTCGGGCACATTTCTAAACCGTGTTCATTCTTATGAAGTGCAGCCTCAAAACGGGCACGCGCAACTTGTTCACTTCCCCAAGTCTTGCCTGCATTGCGAAGATGCGCCCTGCGTTACTGTTTGCCCAACAGGTGCAAGCTACAAACGGGTCGAGGACGGCATCGTTTTGGTAAACGAAAGCGACTGCATCGGATGCGGCTTGTGCGCGTGGTCCTGCCCTTACGGAGCGCGCGAACTGGACGTCGCAGAAGGTGTAATGAAGAAATGTACGCTCTGCGTTGACCGTATCTATAATGAAAATCTGCCCGAAGTTGATCGTGTCCCCTCGTGCGTGCGTACTTGCCCCGCCGGAGCTCGCCATTTTGGCGATCTGGGCGATCCTGACAGCGATGTCAGTAAATTGGTCGCAGAACGTGGCGGCATAGATCTGATGCCTGAACAGGGTACAAAACCCGTGAACAAATACCTGCCGCCCCGTCCCAAAGATACAATCGAGGACCAGATCGATGTTCTGGCTCCTTTGCTTGCACCTATTGCCGAAGAGCCAAAAGGTTTCATGGGCTGGCTCGACAAAGCGCTGGAGAAACTCTGATGCATCCCGCACCTTCCGTTATCGTTTTTACCACGCTTTCTGGCTTGGGCTTCGGTCTGCTGTTCTTTTTGGGACTAGGCCTGCCAAATGTAACCGGCTGGGTTGCATTCACTTTCTTTGTTATTGGTTTTGGTCTGTCAGTCGCGGGACTGCTGGCTTCAACTTTCCATCTGGGTCGTCCTGAGCGCGCAATAAAAGCCTTTACTCAATGGCGGTCAAGTTGGCTCAGCCGCGAAGGATGGTGCGCAGTCGCCGCATTGATCCTCATGGGGCTATATGCCATCGGAGCAATTTTCTTTGACCAACGTTGGGGTCTGCTGGGCTTTGTTGGGGCGTTATTCTCGATCTTAACGGTCTTTACGACTTCAATGATCTACACACAGCTCAAATCGATCCCGCGCTGGAATATGAATCTAACCCCAGCAATGTTCCTCAGTTTTAGCTTGGCTGGCGGCGCACTGCTGGCCGGACAAACCGCGCTGGCGTTGATCTCATTGTTGATCGCCGCATTGGTTCAGATTCTGTACTGGAGGCAAGGTGATCAAGCTTTGGCCCGCTCAGGCACCAACATTGGCACTGCCACTGGTCTGGGTGATCGCGGTTCTGTTCGCGCTTTCGAACCTCCGCACACTGGCACGAATTATCTGTTGCGCGAATTTGTCCATGTGGTGGGCCGGAAGCACGCTGAGAAACTACGCATCATTGCGTTTTCGCTAGGCTTTTTCATCCCGGTCGTTCTGCTGATCATGCCGGTCAATTCTGTCGCCACTAAGCATTTCCTTGCCGCAGTCGCTGTACTTTCACATCTCGCTGGCGTAGCGACGTCGCGTTGGCTTTTCTTCGCGCAAGCTGAGCATGTCGTAGGTATCTACTACGGCAAAAGGTGAGCTGTATCGAGTCTGCCGAAACTACGGCAAACAGTCTTCAACCAAGATGAGTTTCGTACAAAAAAGGCGGTTCCCGGTTTACGAGCGCCGCCTTTTGCATTTCATGAAGTATGCCTTAAACTAATCCTGCATGCGCCATCGCAGCTTCAATCGATGATTTTGTACTGTCTTCTAAACTTGTCAACGGCGAGCGTACTTCGTCGCTGCAACGCCCCAGTTTGCTGAGTGCATACTTAGCGCCCACCAAACCCGGTTCGATGAAAATAGCCTCGTGAAGTGGCATCAATCGATCTTGATATTCCAAGGCCTTGGCGTAATCGCCGTTCAGTGTGGCTTGTTGGAATTCGGCGCACAACCGCGGCGCGACGTTTGCCGTGACCGAAATACATCCCACCCCACCATGAGCATTGAAACCCAGCGCAGTCGCATCTTCACCTGACAACTGACAGAAATCCGGGCCGCAACTTGCGCGTTGTTGACTAACGCGTGCCAGATCACCTGTAGCATCCTTTACGCCGACTATGCGCGGCAATTTTGCCAGTTCGCCCATGGTTTCGGGCGTCATGTCTATTACGGAACGCCCGGGGATATTGTAGATGATGATCGGAATATCTGCGCAGTCATGCAATGCGCGAAAATGGCTAATCAACCCTTTCTGAGTGGGTTTGTTATAATAAGGCGTCACGACAAGCGCAGCGTCAGCACCTACCCTTTCCGCGAATCGCACGAACCGGATCGCCTCAACCGTGTTGTTTGATCCTGCTCCCGCAATAACAGGCACGCGGCCTGCGGCGGTTTTGACAACCTCCGCCACGACGATCTCATGTTCCTCGTGGCTGAGTGTCGGGCTTTCACCTGTGGTGCCAACAGGCACCAACCCGGAAGAGCCTTCTTGAATTTGCCATTCCACCAATTGTTTGAGCGTGTCCAAGTCCAACTCGCCGTTGCGGAACGGGGTGACGAGGGCTGGCATAGAGCCTGTGAACATGGGTGCGCTCCTTAGGGTGCGAATTGCTGTTTTTGCGCCGCGGTCGCTCACCATCTTCGGTTTGTGAGTTGATCCCGGTGACGCAAGGTTTATCCTGAATGGCTCTATCCTTGGTTGGTTGGGAAATGCAAGGGATGACACGCTTTCTAACCGTTTTGATGACGGTGGTAATGATTTTCGCAGTCAACTCGCAGTCTGCGCGCGCAGACGCGGCGGCAGATTTGCAAGCCGGACTTGATGCGATGCGCAAAGGCGACTGGAACCAAGCACTGCAAGTATCCGGAGCGCGCGGTTCAGTGTCGCGCGATATCATTGTCTGGCACTGGCTGCGCGAAGGATTTGGCACTTCCGGAGATGTGCTTGTATTTTTGGGGCGCCGCCCGGATTGGCCCGGTCTTGCATGGTTGCGACGCAAAAGTGAACCCGCCTTCACGGGTGCCGATGCAGATCGGGTGGTGAATTTCTACGCCGAAACACCGCCGCAAACCGCAGAAGGCGCCTTAAACTACGCTGTGGCATTGATGGCAAAAGGCCGCAATGGCGAGGCCGAGGCAGATATCGTGACGGCATGGCGCACGATGCCTATGGGGTCGGGTCTGCAAAAGAATTATCTGGAAAACTTCGACAAGCTGCTGAAACCGCATCACGAAGCGCGGTTGGACCGAATGCTTTGGGACGGCCATCTTGTCAGCGCGAATCAAATGTTGCCGTTGGTCAGTGCAGATCAACGCAAGTTGGCCGAAGCCCGGATTGCCCTGCAGAAACGACAACCAGGGGTCGATGGCAAGGTCTCTGCCGTCCCGAAATCGCTGTCGGACTCGCCGGGTTTGGCCTTTGACCGATTTGTCTGGCGCGATCGAAAAGAGCTTGACGATAGCGCAATCGAATTGATGTTGGCGCGTTCGACAGGACCTGATGAATTAGGAGAACCGGATAAATGGGCTGAAGGGCGCCGCCGACTGGCGCGGCTGGTTATGCGACAGGGCAATATGTCACGCGCTTATGACATTGCGGCAAACCACCACATGACGCCTGAAATGGGCTATGGCTACGCAGATCTGGAATGGCTGTCCGGCTTTTTGGCGCTACGAAAACTGGACGACCCTGACACAGCCGTTCGCCATTTCCAGAATTTTTCAGATGCCGTGAGTTCGCCGATTTCCAAAGGGCGCGGCGGCTATTGGCTGGGCAGAGCCTATGCGGCACAAGGCAACGCAGAAAAGGCCTATGAAGCCTATGCGGCAGGCGCGGATTACCAAACCTCGTTTTATGGCCTTCTGGCAGCCGAGCAGATCGGGCGACCTTTCGACGAAGAATTGGCCAACCCAAGGCGTGCAGCGCATTGGAAACAGGCAGGGTTCGCCAACTCAAGCGTGCTGGAAGCCGGATTGTTATTGTTAACTGCGGACGAAGACAATCTTGCAGAACGGTATTTGACCCATTTGGTGGAAGGCCTTGACCCCATTCAGGCTGCACAGTTGGGGGATTTGGTTATCGAGTTGAAGGAACCTCATCTGGCCGTAATGATTGCCAAACGAGCAGCGACCACCGGGATCGTGCTGCCCGCAGCTTATTATCCGGTACACCCCGTAGCAGATATGGGCCTGCCGATGGCCAAGGAGATGACACTGGCAATTGCGCGGCGGGAAAGCGAGTTTGATCCCGTTGTCATCAGCGGTGCGGGCGCGCGCGGCTTGATGCAAGTTATGCCTGCGACGGCAAAATTGGTCGCCAAGGAATTGGGCATTCTAAGCGGCCACAAAACTGGACGCCTCACCACGGATTGGAAGTATAACGCCAAACTGGGTGCGAACTATCTGTCTGGGCTGGCTGCGGATTTCAATGGCAATGTGGTCATGATGGCCGCTGGCTACAACGCTGGACCACGGCGTCCCATATCCTGGATGGAACGGTTTGGCGATCCACGCCGTGGCGAGGTGGACGTAATCGATTGGATTGAGCTAATTCCGTTTTCCGAGACGCGAAACTATGTAATGCGCGTTGCTGAAAGCCTTCCAGTTTATCGTGCAAGGTTAGGTAAACCGCCCCTTCCAGTGCCGTTCTCTCAAGAACTAACCGGTTCGACTTTGGCGTCTTTCGCGCCATAGAGTGAAAAGACCCGCAGCGATCACCAAGGCTGCGCCCACAATCACCGCTGGGCGTAGCGTTTCACCAAAGATCGCAATACCCAAAATTGCACTCCACATCAGGTGGAAATAGGCGAAAGGCTGCACGGCGCTGGCCTCGGCCATCTCATAGCATTTGATCAACAACCAGTGACCAAGGACCCCGCTAAGACAAAGCAAACCCATCCAGAACCAGTCGTGTAAATGCATTGGTTCCCAAAACCAGATTCCAACAACCGTCATCGCGGTAGCACCCGCAATCCCCGTCCAAAAAAAGCTTGTCGCTGTGCTATCACGTCTGGCAGCATAGCGGGTCATCAGCCCGTAAATCGCGAACATGAACGCAGATATAAGGGGTATCACAGCCCATGGGTTAAATACTCCAATACCCGGTTGCAGAATAATCAGAACGCCTATGCACCCAACGCCGATGGCGGCCCAACGCCGCCATCCGACACTTTCCCCGAGAACCGGCCCGCTCAGCGCAGCAACCAACAAGGGATAGCAAATGAAAACCGCCTGGCTCTCGATCAGACCCAGAATTGTAAACGCGTAAACTGCTACGCAGACCTCCGCGGCCAATAGCACGCCCCTCGTGATCTGCAGCCCCAGCTGGTTCGTGCTGGCCGTCGCCCTGATTCCTCCCGAAGCGCGCATTGCCAAGGCGATCACAAAGGCTGCAAAGAACCAATAGCGGATCATTACCACCATGTAGGTGTTGTAGGCCCCGGCCAAGTGACGGGAAATACCGTCCTGCAAAGCAAAAACAACTGTCGCAGCAATCATAAGCGCAATACCTGCACGAGCATTGTTCTGCTGCGTCATCGCAAAATAGCCCGTGTCATATGCCGTTTGCGACCATATCCCGGCGTACGACTGACGGTGAACCCTGCATCTTGCAGTCCTCGGCGCACGAATCCTGCCGCTGTGTATGTCGCGGCTGTACCCCCCCGGGCAGTGTGATCAGCGACTTGCTGCATCAACTCCTGCCCCCAAAGCTCTGGGTTTTTTGCAGGTGAGAATCCGTCTAGAAACCAGGCATCTGCAATTCCTTTCCATTCGGGTAGAGTTTGCCGCGCATCGCCACTTATGACGTGCAATCGCAGCGTACCAAGATCACATTCCTTACCTTGCCAATTTGAAAGAAACCGACTGCTCCACTCAGCCAAGGCCGGGAATCCCTCCAAAGCGCGGGCCATATCGTCATGTGCCATCGGAAACGCTTCGAAACTGGTAAAAGTCAAAGCTGTTGTCTGGCCCGACTTTTCCCATTCGGACCATACTGTCAACATGTTCAGACCGGTACCGAAACCCAGTTCGGCAATATGAAAGCCGGGGGCAAATCGCGCAGGCAAGTCGTTCCCGCCCAGAAAGACATGGCGCGTTTCCTCTAACCCATTTTGCAACGAGAAATAGGGATCATTAAATTGATCCGATACTGGGACCCGATCCCCGGTCCATGTGAGTTTGGCATGCTGGTCTGCCATAGGATATTCCTGTAACTAGGCCGCGCGACACTGAACAAGGAAAGGCGGTTTGGCAATGGTCGATGTCACTGTGCGCGGAGCAGGAATTTTCGGCCTGTCCATCGCCTGGACTTGCGCAAGACGCGGAGCAAAGGTGCAGGTGGTCGACCCCTTTGGCGCCGGGTCCGGGTCCAGCGGTGGCTTGGTCGGCGCGCTTGCCCCACATGTGCCGGAGAATTGGAATTCGAAAAAGGCCTTTCAGTTCGAAAGCCTGATAATGGCCGAAGCTTTCTGGGCCCAAGTTGAAGCCACCGGAGGGGTATCGGCAGGATACAGTCGATCGGGACGAATTCAGCCCATCCAGGACAAGCGAACGCTTGAACTTGCGCGCGCGCGGCAAAACTCGGCAAAAGAGCTTTGGGGCGGTCACGCAGAATGGCAGGTGAAATTGGTCACCGAATTGGGTACTTGGTGCCCGTCCAGCCCAACCGGATATGTGATCCACGACAACCTTAGCGCACGCATCCACCCGCGCAACTCGTGCTCGGCACTAGTGGCCGCACTGGGCGTCATGGGTGTTGACATCGTGCCAGAAGCATCAGACGCGGGCCGAGTTGTTCACTCGACAGGTCTTGGTGGGCTAGAAGAACTCAGTCAAGTTTTTGGAAAAACGGTGGGCAATGGCGTTAAAGGACAGGCGGCTTTGTTGCGTTTCGATGCAGGCGATGCACCACAGCTTTTTGTCGACGCTATTCATATCGTGCCGCACGCCGACGGAACTTTGGCTGTCGGATCGACGTCGGAACGAGACTACGACGAATCAAACAGTACCAACGAACTTTTGGATGAGGTAATTGACCGCGCCATGGGCGCCGTTCCGGTTTTACACGGGGCCGAGGTTATCGAACGCTGGGCCGGTGTCCGTCCTCGAAGTAAGAGCCGGGCGCCGATGCTGGGAGCGCATCCATTGCAAAAGGGACAGTTCATTGCCAATGGCGGCTTCAAAATCGGGTTTGGGATGGCCCCCAAAGTGGCCGAGGTAATGGCAGATCTGATGCTGGAGAATAACGACGCAATCCCGGACGAATTCCGCCCGTCGGCATCACTCTGACCGGGGAACCGCCTCTGCTTGCATACATTGGCGCCCGTCAGGGCCACGCACCCATAGGTTCCTGTCGTTACGGCACAACGTTGCGGATTCAAAATGCATTAATGCAGACGTGGCTCGAAATGAGAACTCGACCAATGATCCCATCAGTTCCGTCGCGAACAGCATCAGAAGCTGGGCCAAAAGCGGGCCATGCACCACGAGACCGTCGTAACCTTCTACATTCTTGGCATAGTCCAAATCATAGTGAATTCGATGGCCGTTGAACGTGAGTGCAGAGTACCTGAACAATATCGTTGAGTCGAACGCAACATCCTTGCCATCTGTTTCATCAATTCTGGCTTTGGGCGGCGTCGGTTTGGTTTCTGAATCCGCAGAGTCGTTGCGGTATACAAGGTCTTGCCATTCGGTCACGCACAGCTTTCCGCCCTGCCGCAATTCATGCCTGAGCGTTACAATGCCAAGTGGTCCGGTTCGCCCGGTTTTTGATTGAACATTTTCCAAAACAGTATGGCGTTCCGCTTCGACCCCAGCGATTAAGGGCACATCAAACCGCAAACGGCCACCTGCCCACATTCGCCTTGGTAATCCCATATCGGGGATCAAGCCGCCCCCAACCTTGGGATGCCCATCCCGACCCAATTCAGAAGGGGGGCTTGGTAACCAAAAATAGGCTTGATGAAAGAACGGCGGCAAAGGTGAACCGGACGCAATCGTTTCTTCTGCCGACAGCGTTGCTTGAAGCGCCGCTGCGCGTGCCGGGTCCAATATGTCGGTTCGAGTTTGTGTCTTCAGCTCCTTGGTCATACCGACACCCTAGGCAGCGTCACATGAGGGAACAAGCGTCTGTTCAGAAGCCAGCTTCAGCCCTAAGTTTTTCCATTAGGGTTCGAAGGCTTGCTTCGTAACGTGGGCTGCTCAATTTGCCATCTTCATCGAATTCGTTGGAACTGCTGGCCAAATGAATCTCCGGCCCTTGCAGAATGCGTGGCTGAAATGGAACCATGTATGCCCGTAGGATCATCTGGGCGCGCTCGCCCCCCGCACGACCGGCAGCGGCAGACATTACTGCCACCGGCTTATTCGCCCAAGGTTTGCCATCGGTTCTGCTGACCCAATCCAATGCATTTTTCAAAACGCCGGACGGGCCTTTATTGTATTCTGGCGTCGAAATTATCACGGCATGTGCATGGGAAATCTGGTCTGCAAGAGTTTGAACAGCAGCTGGGATTCCCTCGCCGTCTTCCAAATCACCGTCATAGAGAGGCAGGTTCAATTCTGCCTCGATAAATTGACCGGGTTGAAACAACCGGGCAGCCTCACGCAGCAACTTGCGGTTAGTAGCGTCCTGACGTAGCGATCCTGACAGGCCAAGTAGAATAGGTTCAGGCATAGGGTAGGCTCCGGCTTGGTATCAGCGGAAACTTAGTTCGAGTTTGGCCATTGCCAAACTCAAACCCACACATTCTCATAGGAAATGTCAAAACTGAACCTTACTGCTGCGTCCAACTCAAGTCAGGCGTTGCCGCTTGGCACAATAACAATTTCTACCCTACGATTCTGAGCCTTGCCTTCGGGTGTTAGGTTCGACGCGATCGGATTATTCTCACCCTGACCAATCGTAGTGATCCGGGAAAAGTTTACACCATTCGCTTGCAGAACGTCTGCCACCGCATTTGCACGGCGAACCGACAAATCCTGATTATAGGACGCTTCGCCATCGCTATCGGTATGGCCGACAATTTGAACGTTCGAATTTGGGTAGTTTACCAAATTCTGCCCGACCCTTGCCAGATCATCACGCAGCGCCGGGCGCACTGTCGAGCTGTCGGTGTCAAAAGTAATGTCGTTTGGAACAGTTACAATCAGACGGTCGCCAGCATTAACGATGGTTATCCCATCATTAGCTAATTGCTGCCTCAACTCTGCTGCTTGTTTATCCAACTGGTTGCCAATCAAAGCGCCCCCTGCTGCGCCTATGGCCCCTCCGGCCGCCGCGCCCAACAGAGGATTTGAATTGTTGGCGATTGCACCTACCCCAGCACCGACTATTCCGCCCAGAATCGCGCCTTGTTTGGTGTTTTGATTAGGGTCGCTGGGCAAACTGAGTGTGCCCGGATCCGTGCAGGCACCAAGTGCCATCGCTGAACACAGCCCTAGCGAAAGGACAAATTTGGAAATGGTCATGAAATCACCTTCTGCTCCGATACCCGTTCGTCGGGTTTGTTTCGTTGACCGCACTATAACATCGCAGCCGCATTAGGTCTCAAGCAACATATCGGTGAAATAGGCAAATACCCGCCAACTATGCAGCGTCAGAAGAATTCGTCGTTTGATTCTGTTCCTGCCAAATCGCGCGCAACGGCTCACCCTGTCCAAAAAAGTGATCTTCCAAAAGATCGCAAGACCAAATGCGGTCCGTTCGGAAATGGCGGAACCCATTTCTCAACTCACACCAGCCCGCAAGGATGGTGCACTCGATATGGTAAATAAGAGCCACAGGCCGAACGACCCGGTCCGTTCGAATTTCATCGGAGTTCTGATATGAGATTCGAATTTTTCGCTCTTTCCGAATAGCTTCACGATAGTTGGCCACCGGGACGCACCCATTTGCAGGATCGTCAATTGGCGTACCCCAAGGCGCAACCTGCAACCAATCTGACGGGGCACGCAGCGCTTCGATCTTGCGACAAACCCGGTCTGCGGCTTTTTGCAGAGTGCTGTCACCGGTGCGCGCCAGCATCGAAAGACCCACCCATAACGCTTCAACTTCTTCTGGATCGAAATTCAGCGGCGGCAGGTCATACCCGCGGCGCATCATGTAACCAACGCCTGCTTCGCCCTCGATTGGTGTGCGTTGGGCCTGCAGCGCGGCGATGTCGCGATAGACTGTGCGGACCGATATTTCCAGCTTTGCCGCCAGTTCTTCCGCTGTCACCGGGCCTTTTGATACGCGCAGAATTTGAATGATTTCAAACAAACGGGTCGAACGACGCATCTCAGTCTCCTTGCGATCTCCTGACACTTTAGCACAACCCCCTGACAGCGGGGTGTCAGGAGGGTTACGGCAGGTTCCAATTGACGTCAGATCAAGGAGGACCACAATGCCAAGCCGCGACAACCATGTAATGATGAAACTAAAACTTGGCCGTTGGTCGCAACATCGCGCACCGCGAGGTTTTGAAATTGAAAGCGAGATTGCTTCTGTCCGGCATTGCGAAAACACTCAACCCAAGAGGCGGAAGCGGCTCTTTTCCCTGAGAAATTTCAAGGCAATTTGGCCAGGTCGGGCCTTAGGTCAAAAATCGGCAGTTGCCCGAAACCTCATTGCGATTCCGCCTTCGGGGTTTTTGAGACGTAATTCTTCGGAATGAAGCATAAGGCGCGGGAAATTTCGCGCCGCTCCTTCTGCATAGAATGGATCACCGAGTATCGGGTGCCCGACAGCTTGCATGTGAACACGCAACTGGTGAGATCTGCCGGTTTGAGGAAAGAGCCGAATACGGGTGGTGCCATCCTCGTATCGAACAACACGCCAATCGGTGACAGCTGGTTTGCCGGTGTCATGGCAGACCTTCTGAAGCGGGCGGTTCGGCCAATCGACGATCAGTGGCAAGTCCACTGTACCTGTCCTTTCGGCGACACGGCCCCAAACCCGTGCGATATAGGTCTTTCGAGTTTGACGTTTCTCGAACTGTAACCCCAGATGGCGCTGCGCATGAGGCGTCTGAGCAAAAACCATAACGCCTGACGTGTCCCGATCCAGCCTATGAACAAGCAGTGCCTGGGGAAAAGCGGCCTGCACTCTTGTCAGCAAGCAATCAGCCAAATGTTCTCCCCGCCCTGGAACCGACAACAGACCAGAGGGTTTGTTGACCACTAACAGTTGCGAATCCTCATGCAGAACGTCCAGGGGCTTATTCGGGGGATCGTATGTTTCGCTCATGCTTGTCTGCCTATCGCAGGCACCAACCTCCCGCAACGTCGTCCTTGCCTGCGCAATGGGCATAGGCAACTCTGGCACCAAAATTTTCGGAGACGAGATGCACCCTACGATCGAACAAATGCAAATGGTGGTCGCAAAAGGCGATGAAAGCCAAATTGCAGATTTATTGGCGGAAGATGTGCGATTTTTACCGCCAACATATTACAAAACCTGGACAGGACGCGTGCCAGTTGCTGCTGTGCTTAGCCATGTCGGTCAGGTATTCTCCGGCTTTCAGTATCGCCGGATTATGGGCGGTGGCAAAGACTGGGCGCTCGAGTTCCAATGCAAGGTTGGCGAACTGAATGCAGTCGGGGTCGATCTTATCACACTCAACGATGATGGCCTGATTCAAACGTTCGAAGTCGTCATGCGCCCATACAAAACTGTCGGCGCGTTGCGTGAAGCCATTATGGCGCGTGTGATGCAAGACCCCAGATTTTTAGATTTCAAAGATGCTCTAAGTTGAAAGTTCCCGGCCTCATGGATGCCGACCGGATTTTGCGGATTCCGCTGCTGCCAGTTTTGGCTGTTCAGGCTTTGCATGTCAGACGCAATGCACAACGACTTCCCGAGCCGATTGGACCACGCAAAGGGCGCGAAGGTCATGGGCCGCGATTAAGGTTGCTCATCGCTGGGGACAGTTCGGCCGCAGGGGTTGGGGTCGATTATCAAAGTCAGGCGCTTTCTGGTCAACTGGTCTCCAGGTTAGCCCGCCAATACTGTGTCGAGTGGAGGCTTGAGGCTACGACAGGACATACGACACAGGACACACTGAACAGGCTACAGAATTTGGACGCTACCTTTGATGTCGTGGTGACGGCTTTGGGTGTAAACGATGTGACGCGGCTTGTTTCCCAGCGAAAGTTTGCAAATCTACAGACCCGCTTGCTGAACCATTTATCAAAAAAATTAGGTGCGCGTCACGTCGTTGTCACCGCGGTACCACGGATGGAGCGATTTCCAGCCCTACCTCAGCCACTGGCTTGGGTTCTTGGACGACAGTCGTCGCGGCTTGATCAAAGTCTACAATGTCTTATAAAGGATTTTCCGGGCGCACTTCACTTACCGTTGGATTTTCCAGATGACCCGACACTGGCTGCAGCTGACGGGTATCACCCCAGCCCAAAGGCTTATCAACTATGGGCGGAAGCAGTTGCTAATCTGCTCCGTCAAGCCTGATTCCGCAGCTTTCGGATCATAGGAAGCGTGTAAACGACCAAGGCCGCCCAGATCAAAGGGAATGCAATCATCCTGCCGCGGTCGATTTGTTCGCCAAACACGAAGACAGCAGTAACAAAAATCATTGTTGGCGCAATGTATTGCAAAATTCCCATGGTCGATAACCTGACCATTTTTGCTCCGTTAGCATAAATTAACAACGGCACAGCTGTGACAACCCCGGCACCCACCAAAAGCATAGTGTCAGAAGCCACAGGGCCGAAATGGCCTTCTCCCTTTGCGCCAAGCCATGTGACATATAGCAACGCTGGGATCAGGAGGATCAGAACTTCCAGAAGAAATCCCTGATTGGGACCTATCGGAAGGGAGCGTTTAAAGAAGGCGTAAAAGCCCCAACTGAACATCATACCTAGTGCAGCCCATGGAATATTACCGGCTTCAAGTATCAAAACCAACACGCCCGTCGCTGCCAATCCGACGGCCACCAATTGCGTGCGATTAAGTGGCTCGCGCAGAAGAAGCGCCCCTAGCGCAATACTAAATAGCGGGTTGATATAATAACCCAGTGCAGCATCCACAGCATTTCCTGTTGCAACCGCCCAAACGAATATGGCCCAATTTATGGAAATCAGCGTTGCTGTAAGGCAAGCCATTCCCAACATACGCGGGCTTCGTAAAGCAGCTTTCAAATCTTTTGTCCGCCCAAGAGCCACAAGCAAAAGCCCGGCCAAAGGAACTGACCAAATGACCCGATGCGCCACGACTTCAACCGGTCCAATGTGATCCATTGCCTTCATGTACAATGGAAGGAAACCCCACAGAAAGTAAGCCGTCACCGCAAGAGCAAGCCCCTTTGGTGTATCCGTATTTTGGGGGCTTGTCGTGATGTCCGCCATAATGGGTCTCCGGCTTATACCGGATGTCTTTACGTCAGTTCAGGCAGGTTATTAAACCACCAAAAGCGTGAAGAAACCCATCAAATATTTTGATGGGCCTGAAGAAAAGGGCGAAATAGCGCTATTCCTCTAGGTACTTAGATTATATCTTTACACGCTCAGATTTCGGATCGTACATCGGCTTGAGAGAAGCTTCGGCTTTAACTTTGACACCACACACATCGATTTCGTATGTGGATGCCAAAACGTCCGCAGGCTTCTCGCCTTCGCATGGTACATAGCCAAGACCAACGGCTCCGCCTAACGTGTGACCATAATTTCCCGAGCTTAGATAACCAACGTACTCTCCGTCTCGGATGATAGGTTCGTTGTGGAAGAGCAAAGGTTCAGGATCGGTCAGTTTGAATTGCACAAGGCGGTTTTTGGGCCCGCTATCCTTTCTGGAAATCACTGCTTCGCGCCCGATGAAGTCACTGCCCTTGTCCACCTTGACGGCAAAGCCGAGACCTGCATCGACGACATGATCCTCGCAGGTAATATCATGGCCGAAATGGCGGAACCCCTTTTCGATGCGGCAACTGTCCATCATGTGCATACCGCAAAGCTTGAGCCCAAAATCTTGCCCAGCCTGGTGCAAAGTCTCGAAAACGTGGCCCGCCATATCGGCGGAGACATAGATTTCCCAGCCAAGTTCACCCACGTAAGTCACGCGATGTGCACGAGCCAACCCCATGCCGATTTCGATTTCCTGCGCCGTGCCGAACGGGTTTGTCGCATTGGAGAAATCGTTTGGTGAAACTTTTTCCAACAGTTTCCGGGCATTTGGGCCCATAACGGCCAATACTCCTTCGCCTGCGGTAACATCAGTGACAACCACATTGAAATCCCCAATATGGCGCATCATCCAAGTCTGATCAGCCAGCCGAGTCGCGGCGGGTGTGACAACCAGATAGGCGTTTTCAGATAGGCGGGTCACGGTCACATCCGCCTCAATACCGCCCGCGCGGTTGAGAAACTGGGTATAGACGATCCTGCCATTCGGCACCGAATAATCGCCGCCACCGACATAGTTCATGAACGCTTCGGCATCGGGACCGTCAACGCGGATCTTGCCAAACGATGACATGTCGTACATGCCCACATTTTCGCGCACGGATTTGTGTTCCGCAGCCGAGTTCTCGAACCAATTCTGGCGTTTCCAGCTGTACTGGTATTCCGGCTTCTGCCCCTTGCTCGCAAACCAGTTGGCGCGTTCCCAACCCGCCAGTTCACCCATGACCGCCCCATGTTCTAGCAAGTGGTGGTGGAACGGTGTCCGGCGCACACCGCGCGCCGTTACCTTCTGGCGGTAAGGAAAGTGATCAGCATAGAGAAGACCCAATGTCTCTTTCGAGCGTTCGAACAGATACTGTTTGTTACCTTGGAACGGTTGCATCCGGCTGATATCCACGTCACCCAGATCAAATGGCTTTGCGCCCGTATCCATCCACTCGGCCAGAGCCATTCCTGCGCCACCTGCGGACTGGATACCAATCGAGTTAAAACCTGCCGCGACCCAAAAATTATCCATCTCTGGCGCAAGCCCCAAGTGATATGCATCATCTGGAGTAAAGCTTTCGGGGCCATTAAAAAAAGTGTGAATACCAGCCTCTGCAAGCATAGGCATACGGTTACATGCAGCTTCGAGTATCGGTTCGAAATGATCGAAATCTTCGGGTAGCTGATCGAATTCAAACGTTTCCGGGATACCTTTCATTGCCCACGGCTTGGCATTGGGCTCAAATGCACCCAACAGAATTTTACCGGCGTCTTCTTTGTAATAGGCGCATTCATCGGGGACGCGAAGTACCGGCAATTGCGTAAGACCGTCAATGCTCTCGGTTACGATGTAAAAATGTTCGCAGGCATGAAGCGGGACATTGACCCCCGCCATCCGGCCGACCTCATGACCCCACATACCAGCGCAGTTCACCACCATGTCGCATTCAATGTGGCCTGATGCGCTGCCATCGTCCGCTACCCAGTCCACACCCGTAACTTTGCGGCCCTGCTTAACAATATCGGTGACCTTGACGCGTTCCTTAACGATCCCACCTCGTTGACGCGCACCTTTGGCCAGTGCCAGCGCAATGTTCGCTGGGTCGCCCTGGCCGTCCAAGGTCAGGTAGACGGCACCCTTGACACCATCAAGGTTCAAATGCGGGTACAACTCTTGTACGCGATCGTTGGAAATCTCCTCGACTTCAACTCCAAACGCACGCGCCATGGCAGCCTGACGGTAAATCTCTTCCTTACGCTCTTCGGTCAGGGCAACAGTGATCGAACCGCATCGCTTGAACCCGGTTGCGACGCCAGTTTCTTCTTCAAGCGAGCCATAAAGTTCCTGACTGTATTTCGCCAGTTTAGTCATGTTCGCAGTTGCGCGGAGTTGCGCAATCAGACCTGCCGCATGCCACGTGGTGCCACTAGTTAACTGCTTGCGTTCCAACAGAACTACATCATCCCAGCCCTTTTTGGTCAGATGATAGGCTACCGAGCATCCGATCACACCGCCACCGATGATGACCACCCGGGCCTTTTGAGGAAGTTCAGCCATTGTTGATGACTCCGATTTTTCAGGTTTTGCCCAAACTGACATGAAAGACCGACAAACGATGTACAGAAAGCGTCACAAAAGTCGCGAAAATCACCTTGGCGATGACCGTCGCTTTTCGCGCCTCAAGGCAAAAGGTGTCACGCCAAAAAAGCTTTTGTAAACAGACGAAAACCCGTTCGGAAACCCGCATGCCAAGCCGATTTCACGAACGCTCATTGTTGTGTTCAAAAGCAAGTTGTTGGCTTTTGCCAGTCGCATTTCGCGGTAGAACCCGTTCGGAGTGGTTCCAAAGAAGGATTTGAACTTTCGTTCCAGCGACCGATTTGACAGGTTTAGCATGTCAACGATCTCGTTTATTGCCAATGGATCTTCGATATTCGCCTGCATCAGCTTTATGCATTCATCCAGTTTTGCATCCCCAGTGGCAGTGTTTTTAAAGCCCGAAAAAGGTTGGAGGGAAGAAAAATCCCGGATGCTCTCGTGCAGCATAATATCGGCCACTGTCATTTTGGCAGGGCCCGAGATGTGGCGGCCAATAACGGCCAAAGCGACATCGGTTGTCGCTTCCATTCCAGCACATGTAACAACGGGGCCAAGTTCAGTGGCGATCGACAGTTTAGCCTCAAACCTGGCGCCTCGCTCGCGAAGAAAAGAGGCGTTCTCCCAATGGGTTGCCATTTCAGCAGTGCCGTGTTCATCGATGTACCGGCTGGCGGCTTCGGCCAGCAAAAACACCTGTGCCCCGCTATAAGTGTAATTCGAAACTATTCGCCCCAAAGACAACTCTGGCTGATCCGGATCTGAATTGCCTATCACAAACAAGTAACTTGCGTTCGGCCTGTTCGAAATCGGCTCGGTCGGAACGGTTGCGTTACTGCTGCTTCCAACTGGCCCCCCCTTATGCGATCGATAGGTATAGCTGAAAGGCGGATGTGGACAGACGCGATTGCCAAGGCGAAGAACCTCAACCAGCGACGCGAACTCCAACAAAACGAACCCCTGCGCGACCATAATGTCAAAGTGAATTTGTCCACCGGGTCCTTGCTGGTTGTCGGATGTCGCGTTGGATTGCATTCCGGTCCTTTCAGACGATCCTGTGACCGGTTTCTTGCAAACGTTTCGCTATTGCTTCGATATGGTCTGGTCCCACCTCGCAGCAACCGCCAACAATTGTTGCCCCCTGATCGACCCATTTCATTGCATGCTCTGCGTATGTTTCCGGACCAAGGTCGACACGTCGTTCCAATGCGTCAACGGTCGGGGCGTCCTGAAGAAATTCTTGAGAAATACCGGTGAACCCGTTCGCATAGGCACCATATGGCAATTTCATAGAGGCCAGAATATCCAATGCCGTGGGGATCGCTTCGGGACGAGAACAATTTATCAAAAGCGCCTGTGGTGCGTATTGTTCTACCAAAGGTGCAATGTCGGCAAGTGGTTCACCAGATCGCAGCAGTGCGCCATCATCATCCATAACTGACAAGGCTAGCCAAACAGGTTTGCCGCAACGTGCTGTACCTCGCAATGTTCCTTCGCCTTCAAGCAAAGAGGACACGGTTTCGATGAGGAACAGATCGACACGATCCACCATCAGTCGAACCAGTTCTGAAAATTTGTCCGCTGCCTCATCAGGATCGGGCTTCAGATCTGGCCGATATGTTGCCAGCAATGGGCCAAGTGAACCCGCAATTCGGGCCTTCGCACCCTTACGCGCGTGCTCGGCCTGCAAAAGCGCTGCATCAACCAACGCAGAAAGTTGATCTTCCAGCCCGACCCGTTCCAATCGCGAACGATGCACTGCGTAAGTATTGGTTGTCGCAATCGTCGCGCCTCGGCGAAAGTATTCCTCGTGTACTTCCCGCACCAACTCCGGGTGGTCCATCATCACACGCGTGGACCAGAGCGGTGTTGGCTTGTCCCCGCTGCGTTTAACCAATTCCTGCCCAATCGAGCCGTCCAGAAGCGTGATGTCTGCCATTTATCCGTCTCCTCAGGGAACCAAAACCAATTTTCCCGGCAAGGTCTTTGATTGGAAATCCACTTGAGCAAGCGCGATATCGCGAAGTGGATAGGTTTTTGAAATCAGAGGCTTTACCCGTCCGGAATTCATCAATTCAACCAAGCGGCCGAATACATCAAACTCTTGATGCGTACAGCCGTGAATCGTGATGTCCCGCAGATATATATCGCGTAAGTCAGCCTGTATTATCGGACCTGCGATTGCTCCGGAAACGGCATAGTGCCCACCGGGTCGAAGCGCTTGGATCAGGCCAGGCCAGGCTGGACCTCCCACGACATCTATCACGACATCAAAAGCATCAGCTGGCAGAGACGCGTCGCGGTCATAGGTGTCAATGGCCCCCTGTTGCTTGACCACATTCGCTTTGGTCGAACTCGTAACCCCTGAAACCGTTGCTCCCCGTAGCGTCGCCAACTGAACCGCGGCAAGACCGACACCCCCGGACGCACCAGTAATTAGGACGTTGTGCCCTGCAGTAACTCTGGCACGCGTAAGCAAATTCTCGGCGGTACCAAACGCACACGGTATTGCCGCGATTTCAATATCCGAAAGAGGGGAACTACTGACGTCATACAAATCATTGGCCTCGACCAGGCAATATTGGGCAAACGCGCCGTCCATCTCGGACCCGAGCGCGATAAATCCGGTAGGATTGCCGGGACGCGAACGTGGCAAGTTGATCGGGCACGTAACTCGCTGGCCGGGTTCGAACCCTGTCTCTGGTCCGGCTATTTCAACTATTCCGCAAAGATCGCCTCCCTGAATTCGCGGAAAGTTCAGGGAACCGCCCCAACCGCCGGCCTCGACGTCCTGTTCCACATCTTCGGTCGCGCCAGTTACCTCCGAAGAATACCATCCAATCCGCGTGTTGATATCGGTGTTGTTCACTCCGGCCGCAGCAACTCGAACCAGCACTTGCCCCTTGTCCGGTGTCGGTACTGGAATGTCGTCGCGCCATTCCAAAGCTTCTGGACCACCGTGGCGGGTCAGGAACACACCTGACATGGTTTTTGGAATTGCCATTGTTACACCTTTAGTCTTGATCGTCGGGGTGAGGCGGAACCGGTCCCATTGGTACGATGTCATAGCGTGCGTTCAGCGCCGCCACTTTAGCCTCGTCAGCAAAATCGGTCTCGGTCATAGTCGCCAGCTCGGCAAGAAATCCATCGAAACCAGAAGGTTGAAATATCATCAACATCCTTGCCGGTGCCCCTCCAGCTACGCGGCACGCGTGTGGGACACCAGGTGGAACATGGATGGTTGTACCCGTCGTGCATCGATGCCAGTCGCCATCAACATAAAAATCCACCTCACCCTCCAAAAAATAGAAGGTTTCTGCATGGCTGTCATGGCGATGAAGGCCCAGCGCAAAGCTGGCCTTCAAGTTATCCTCCATGAGCGTATATACACCATCGGTATCCTGACCCGACACCTTTACAAATGTGTGGTCGTTTTCCCAATCATAATTGGGACCCTCTCCGGGTCCCAATTTCGCATATCTTTTACTCATGGCCTTCTCCGAGAGAGGTTACGCTCGCAACCGCTCGTTTTCAGGATCCCAAAGCGGTTGATCCTGCTCTACCACAGCGCGGTGCTTTTCGCCGTAGATTTCTACCTCAAGCTCGGTGCCCGGGTTTGCAAGCTCGGACTTGATCATGCCAAGTGCGATTGACTTTCCGACACGATAGCCCCATGCGCCAGACGTTGTTTCGCCCACGATTTCACCATTTTGCCAGATGCACGACATGTAAGGTGCGTCGCAATCACCCGCGTCTACCGTCAAAGTAACGAATGCCTTTTTCACACCCTGCTGCTTTTCGTTCAGGATCGCGGCCTTGCCTGGGAAGTTTTGCGGCTTATCCAGCTTTACGAACCTTTCCAGCCCGCCTTCCAACAAAGAATAATCTGTGCTCAGGTCGCCTTTCCACGCGCGGTAGCCTTTTTCGATACGCAACGAGTTCAATGCATACATTCCAAAAGGCTTGGCTCCCGCATTGATGATTTCGTTGTAGATTTCCGGCATATGCTCGTTAAGAGCGTGCACTTCCCAACCCAATTCACCCGCAAAAGAAACGCGGATCAGATAAGCCGGCTGGCCAGCCACCGTTGCCGACTGGTGCGTCAACCATCCAGAGGTCAAATCGGCATCTGTCATTTCCGATAGTATTTCGCGGGACTTGGGCCCCGTGACAATCAAAGTGTCCCGGGTTGTGGTTACATCCTCAATCGATACGCCCTGAGGCATTGCACCGGTAAGGATATCGCGATCATGCCACTGAGCGGTTGCAGCGGTGATCATGACAAACTCATCTTCGCCAAGTCGAATGCAAGACATCTCTGTCAGGATACGGCCCCGTTCATCAGCGATATAAATCAGGTTCATACGGCCAATTTTAGGCAATCCCCCCGTTGCCAGAGATCGAAGAGCCTCCGCCGCACCCTCACCCTTGACAATGAACCGTGAGAAACCCGGCAGATCCAAAACTCCGCAGTGATCGCGGACGGCTTCACACTCCTCCTTGATGCGCTGTTCCCACGGCCCTGAACGACCCCAGGTATGCGTCACATCAAGCGAAGTATCGTCGCCCGGTTTCGCGAACCAGTTGGCGCGTTCCCAGCCATTATATGCGCCCATTACGCCACCAAGCTCTTTGACTTTGTCATGAACGGGCGAAAGTTTCTTGTCGCGGGCTGCAGGCCATTCATGATGGGGGAAGTGCATGGCGTATTCGTTGCCATAAACCTCCATGCCTTTTTTGTTGCAGTAGTCCTGATCCGTATAGTCGGTGTAGCGGCGCGGATCGACCGCCCACATGTCCCATTCTGTCGCGCCATCGACGATCCACTCGGCCAGTACCTTTCCTGCACCACCGCCCTGCGCGATCCCAAAAGTAAAGGTGTGCGCTTCGAACGCGTTCTTCACACCCGGCATCGGGCCAATCAGCGGAAGGCCATCCGGCGCATATGGGATCGGGCCGTTGATCACCCGCCCGACGCCCGAAGTCGCCATAAGCGGCACTCTTTCCATCGCGTCAGTGACTATGTCCTCGATGCGGTCCAGATCGTCGTTCCACAGTTGGAAGCTGAAATCGTCGGGCATTGGATCATCGTCGGTCATCCAATGGCCTTTGCAATTGGGCTCATAAGGGCCAAGGTTGAAGCCGTTCTTCTCTTGCCGCAGGTAATACGAGATATCCACGTCGCGCAGAAGAGGCAGCTTGCCGCCATTTTCCTTTGACCACGCCTCGACTTCCGGGATTTCATCGGTAAGCAGGTACTGGTGACTCATGACCATCGCGGGCACGGTGCGACCGCCAAATGGCTTGAACCATTCTCCGACGCGCTGGGCGTAGTAACCAGCTGCATTCACCACATAGTCACAATCAATGTCACCCTTGTCCGTGTGAACAGTCCATGTGCCATCGTCATGCTGCGTCACGCCAGTCGCCGGGCAAAAGCGAATAATTTTCTGGCCTAAATCCCTCGCACCCTTGGCAAGTGCCTGGGTCAACTGCGCGGGGTCGATGTCACCGTCGGTGGGATCGTACAATACGCCCTCAAGGTCGTGAGTTTCAAGAAACGGATAACGCTCCTTGGCCTCTTCCGGCGTCCACATCTCCATTGGGATTCCCTGATAACGGCCCATGGACATGGCGCGCTCGAATTCTTGCATCCGTTCTTTACTGTGCGCCAGTCGGATCGAACCCGAAACGTGGTAGTTCATAGGGTAATCGACCTCTTCAGCCAAACGTGAATACAGCTCGGTCGAATACCGCTGCATGTTCATGATCGCCCATGAGGTCGAGAAAGTCGGCACATTGCCAGCCGCGTGCCAGGTTGAGCCTGCGGTCAACTCATTCTTTTCCAGCAGAACGCAATCTGTCCAACCCTTCTTGGCCAGATGGTACAGCGAAGAAGTCCCCACTACTCCGCCACCTATGATAACCACGCGGGCTTTTGTCGGAAAATCACTCATTGCTTTTGATCCCTGTTAATGTGCCCGTTGGGGCAAGTCGTCCGTGATGTCGTAATAATCGCCCTTATCGGCGACAAAGATGTGCTTTGAGAGCATTAGGCCCGTAGGCGCGCTAAGCGCGCCCATGGAAATTGAAATCGTGTCCTCGTCATTGTGCTGCCAAAACAGGAACGAGCCACAAGCGTTGCAAAAACCGCGTCTAGCGCTGTCTGATGCGCAAAACCACTGCAGCGTGTCATTGGCGGTAAAGTTCAGGTTGTTTTGATCAGTCCAGGTCGAGGCCCAGACATGACCAGATTGCTTGCGGCATTGACCACAATGGCAAACTGACGGTGGCGATAGATTTCCGTCAATCGTGAACGCAACCGCGCCGCACAGGCAAGATCCATTGTGCATGAAGCTACCCCCTTGTTGCTGGCGCGGAACTGGCACCCAGCAACACGCCGTATAAAATAAAGCAGGCCGCCATTATCCGGCGGACCCAGACGTTGAACACCGCTCCTAGTGCTGCCTTGCCCATCAAAGCGCCCAGCAAAGTAAACCCCGTGTAGCTGAGCGTTGTAATGACCAGAGCGGTGGGCATGATCACCACCATCTGCTGCCAGATTGGGACGTCCGGCTGCACAAACTGCGAAAAGGCGGCAAGATATCCTGCAACGCTTTTGGGGTTTATCGTCGCCACCGCCAACGCGTGCAGATAGACATGCCGTGCGGGTCGTTCGCTGGCTGGTGCGGGCTTAGTCGCGTTCATCCAACCGCGTATGCCGACCCAGATCAAAAATCCCGCTCCAACAAGTTTGGCGATAAAAAAACCAGTTGGGGAGGCCGCAATCAGGGCGGTAATACCCACCGCCGACAGGACCAAAAACGCGCTAGCCTGTGTCAGGATCGCCAGTACCCCAAGCATGGCCTTTGAAAAGGGCAAGCTCATCCCATTCGATATACAATTTACTGCATTCGGCCCGGGGGTCGTAACAAATACCACCCAGAACAGCGCAAATATCGTCCAGGCATCAAAACTCATTAATACACCGGGGGCGCGATAACCCAGACTGCGACAGCGGGCTCATCATAAGGGTTTTCCCATCGATAAGGTTCATTTTTTATTCGAAAACTGTCGCCGCTCCCAACGGTGAAGCGATGCTGTCCGATAGTCAAATCAAGACGGCCGGACACCATGTATCCCATTTCCTGCGTCGGCCTGTCAGCCGGGGTCTGCATTCTGGAATGTGGCTCAAAGGTAGAATGCACCATTTCAAAATCGTCAGTTAGGTCCGGAGAGAGCAATTCTTCGATTAGTCCTTCTTTTCCCGAACCCATTGGCCGACGCGTACCTGACCGAACGACATAACCCTGCTCGTTTGCTGGCGCAGCCGAATGGGCAAAAAGCATCGACATTGGGACATCTAGGCATTCCGCGATCTGGCGCAGATCCGAAATCGAAGGATCTGACAAATCTCGTTCTACTTGACTGAACCAACCAACCGACCGTTCCAAGCGCGTCGAAATCTCGGTCAGCGTCAAACCACGCGCCTTTCGCAGGGCGCGGATGTCAGCCCCGAGTGTCGCTTTTTGAGGCGCTTGACTATTCACCGGCTTTCCGAATCTCATGAAAAAACTGTGCTTAATTTCACGATGGCGCGAAATGCTGAAAAATCCAAGCTTTTTTTCATTTGCAGTCGCGGGTTGCCGCAGCTAAGCGTCGCGTATGTGGATTATGATAACCTATCTGTGGGCGATCAACTGCCTGACATTATTAGCTTTCGGCTTTGATAAATTACGTGCCCTTCGCCGCAAACGGCGAGTTTCCGAAAAACGTTTGTTATTGTTGGCAGCCCTCGGAGGAAGTTTGGCCGCTTTGTTGGGAAGTTGGATTTTCTCCCACAAAACACGAAAACGCGGATTCTCCGCGATTCTGTTAATGATAGTTGTCCTTCAAGGCGCGGCGGTCTTCCTACTAATTACTCAGGGCGTGCCCCAAATCAGTTGATTGCCGTATTTTTCCCCATCGCGCGCAGCGGCTGTTACAATGGCGTGATCTCTGTGTTTTCATGGATTTCAATGCTCAATAGAGGGGTGGATGAAAAATGGACAATGGTATCGGGTTTTTTGACATAGTTTGGTCGATCTTCTGGCTGTTCCTGATGGTCGCTTGGTTCTGGGTAATGATAAGCGTGGTCGCGGATGTGTTTCGCTCCAAAGACCTTAGTGGATTTGCCAAGGCCGTCTGGATCGCTTTTGTGATTCTGATCCCGTGGCTCGGTGTCCTGGCGTACCTGATCGTACGCGGCGACAAGATGCATGAACACAATGTGCAAGCAATGAATGACATCGAACAGGCGCAAAAGGATTACATCCGCTCTGTGGCTTCAGTTTCAGCGGCCGACGAACTTGAACGCCTTTCGGCGTTAAAGGAAAAGGGCGTCCTGACCGAAGAAGAGTTCGCCTCTCAAAAAGCCAAAATTTTGGGATAAACAAACGAAAACCGGCAGGGCAATTGCGCTGCCGGATTTCACCTTGCGAAGACATCTTTGAGAATCAAATCCAGTGACCGGGCATCCTGCTCAGTGAAAGCATCTGGTTGGTCGCTGTCTATGTCGAACACGGCGATGATGTCCCCTTCTGAATTCTGCACAGGTATAACCAACTCGGATCGCGTCGACGATGCACATGCGATGTGTCCCGGAAAGGCCTCTACGTCCGCTACAAGTTGCACCTTTCCAGTTCGTGCCGCCGCACCACAGACACCCCGATCAAACGGTATTACCAAACATCCATGCCCACCCTGATAAGGGCCGATTTTCAGCAGTTCCGGTTCAGTGACGCGATAGAACCCAGTCCAGTCGAAACGGTCATCAGAGTGATGCACTTCGCATGAGATCGTTGCCATCAAGGCGATCTGGTCGGACTCACCATCCGTCAGAGCGGCTATGGTCTTAGCCAAAGTGTCGTAGTCAACTATCATATTGCACTCAGTTTCAAAAATCCGGGACGCAGTGCTCCGATTGTGCTGCGCCAATCGTACCGCATTATTTTGTATCCCCTAACGCGTCAAACGCGTTCGATTGCAATTGCTGTGCCCTCTCCTCCACCGATGCAGATGGCGGCAACGCCTCGCTTGAGGTTGTGCGACTCCAAGGCATTCAGCAGGGTTACCATAATCCGGGCTCCGGACGCTCCGATCGGGTGACCCAGTGCACAAGCACCTCCGTTCACATTAACTATGTCACGAGGCAGGCCCATTTCGTGCATAAAGGCCATTGGGACGACAGCGAAGGCTTCGTTGACTTCCCATAGATCCACGTCCTCTTTGTCCCAGCCAATGCGATCCAGAAGTTTTTTTGCTGCCGGAACTGGTGCCGTGGTGAATAGACCTGGTGCCTGCGCATGGCTGGCATGTCCAAGAACACGTGCGCGAACACTTAGCCCACTGGTTTCTGCCGTCTCCGCCGAGGTTAGAACCAACGCTGCGGCACCATCAGAGATTGACGAGGAATTGGCCGCCGTCACCGTTCCGTCTTTGCGAAAAGCCGGCTTCAGCGTGGGAATTTTCTCAGGCCGTGCTGATTTGGGTTGTTCGTCCGAATCTATCGTGACGTCACCCTTTCTTGAGCGTACGGTCACTGGGGAAATTTCACGGTCGAAGGCACCACTTTCTTGCGCGGCCAATGCGTTTGAAAGGGAACGTAAGGCATATTCATCCTGCGCCTCGCGCGTGAACTGATAGGACTCGGCACAGTCTTCGGCAAAGGTTCCCATCAACCGGCCCTTGTCATATGCATCTTCCAGTCCGTCAAGAAACATGTGGTCAACGACCTGACCATGACCGATCCTCGCACCGCCGCGCATTTTGGGCAGGAGGTAGGGTGCATTCGTCATGCTTTCCATTCCGCCGGCGACAATCGTTTTGACCTGTCCCAGCGCGATCTGGTCAAACGCGATCATGGCCGCCTTCATTCCTGAACCACACATTTTATTCAGTGTCGTCGCGGGGACTTCTTCCGTCAGACCAGCTGCAAACCCAGCCTGACGAGCTGGGGCTTGACCTTGCCCGGCAGGCAGAACACAACCCATCAGAACTTCGTCAACGACCTGTGCGCCAGCATCGTCCAGCGCTGCGCGGATCGCAGTCCCGCCCAGTTCAGCCGCAGGGACACCTTCGAACATGCCCTGAAACCCACCCATTGGTGTTCGCGCGGCTCCTGCAATCACTACGTCTTTCATTTGATGCCTCCCTCCGATTTTCACTTCTTGGATACCGAATGGTAAGAATTGCCGTCTAGCGTATTTCTACGATCCGCTACCAACAAAAGGGCAGGTATCCATGGGGCTCAGCAGCAGAACGACTGAAGGCACGCAGATCATCACTGTCCAATGCGACCGCATCGATGCCGCCATGGCCATCCAGTTCAAAGAAGACATGCGCGCGGAAACCGAAAATGACACCCGACGCGTTATTTTGGACTTATCCAATGTGGAATTTATTGATTCCAGCGGACTCGGGGCCATCGTAGCGTCGATGAAGCAATTGGGTGACGAACGTCGGCTTGATCTGGCAGGCCTGCACCCTGTTGTTGAAAAAGTCTTCAGATTGACCCGCATGGATACCGTGTTCAAACTCTTTAATTCTTTGGACGAAGCTCTGTCGGCAGGTTCAAACTGACCTCTGTCAGGAGTGGGGAGTCGTGAAGCATAACTGCGAACAAGACAGCATGGAACTAAGCTTCCCGGCGACCGAGGTCGAAGCCAGTGTTGGCATCGCAAAGCTACGTAACCAACTGACGGCACATGGATTGCCTGCGGCGCGCGCCGACGATGTCAAAATCGCTCTGGCAGAGGCAATTAACAACGTAGTGGAACATGCCTATGCCGGCATGCCACCAGAAACAGTACATATTAATTGCATGATGTGCCGGGAAACGCTGGAGGTTCGTATCGAGGACACTGGTCATCCGATGCCAGGACTGAAACCACCTGACGGAAAACCACCTGTGATTGGGAACATTCGGCAGGATTTGCCTGAAGGTGGGTTCGGTTGGTTCCTGATTCACCAGCTGGCCAGTAAAATCAAATACGAAAGGCATAAAGGATACAATCGGCTGAGCCTTTGGTTCGACTTCCCAAAATCAGCCTGAATGGCCTCAAATGGTCACAATAACGCCCAGATCGCACCATTGTCGCGCCGCAAACGAACGCGATTAATAAGGTGTAGCTCAGATAGCTTCCCTCGGCGCCAAGCGTCACAGCCCCCACCCAGTGAACGGCGCCGAGGACCTCTCTCCCCCGACATCATTGGAAAATCCTCTTCGCGGTCTTAGTGTGTGCCCGATACGAAAGGGAATGACTTCATGCGTGACTTGCATTTGCCGGGCCGATCCTCAGTTCTGGCGACTGAGGGGATGTGTGCCACATCGCATCCGTTGGCGGCCAAAGTGGCATTGGACATTCTGGCTCGTGGCGGGAATGCGATGGACGCCGCAATCGCCGGCGCCGTTTTGTTGGGCATCTGTGAACCGCAGATGACTGGCCTAGGTGGGGATTGCTTTGTTCTGTTCAACCGTGCAGGCGAAAACACGGTACGCGGGTTAAATGGTTCAGGCCGGGCACCTGCGGGTGCAAATGCTGAGACTTTGCGGGTTAGCGGAATGACTTCGGTTCCTTTGTCCAAACCCGATGCCGTAACTATCCCCGGAGCTGTGGATGCATTTTGCCACCTATCCAAGACCGAAGGGCGGCTTGGCTTGGATGAAATCCTTCAACCAGCCATTCACTACGCCGAAACAGGCGTGCCCGTAGCCCCACGCGTCGCCTTCGATTGGACCCAAGCCGAAACAACTTTGCAGGGCGTCGCTCGCAAATACTATCTTCTGGACGGCGTCGTTCCAAAGGTTGGTCAGTTATTTCGTGCACCAAAGCAGGCAGAGGTTTTGCGCCGAATCGCCCGCGATGGGCGCGATGCGTTTTATTCCGGAGAAGTTGCCGAGGATATGGTTGACGCGCTAGTCGCGCGAGGTGGCAAACACCAGGTCCAAGACTTTGTCTCTGTTCAATGCGATGAAACTGTACCGGTCAGCACCGAATATGGTGGGTTCGAACTGTTAGAACATCCCCCGAATGGTCAAGGAGCCACAGCGCTTTTGCTGTTGAACATTCTGAGCCACTTCGATGTGTCAATGATGGACCCATGGGGCACAGAACGCCTGCACCTGGAGGCTGAAGCCACCAAACTTGCCTTTGATGCACGTAATCGATTTATCGCCGATCCCGACTATTCAGCGAGAATCGAGCATTTTTTGGCCCCTGAAACTGCAGCGCGACTGGCAGCACTAATCGATCCCAAACGTGCCATGCCGGCCCCGGCCCTGCTGACCGAGGCGATACATAAAGATACAGTCTATATCACCGTGGTCGACCGGGACCGCATGGCGGTGTCGCTGATCTATTCAATCTACCACAGTTTTGGCTCGGGGATCGCATCCGAGAAATTCGGTATCTTATTTCAGAACCGAGGCGCAGGGTTTACTCTGACACCCGGACACCCAAACGAACTTAGCGGTGGAAAGCGACCGATGCATACGATCATTCCCGGTATGGTGCGCAACGACGACAAGGTTTTGATGCCCTTTGGTGTTATGGGAGGCGCTTACCAGCCAACGGGTCATGCGCGCTTTCTATCGAACCTCACCGATTTTGACTTTGACGTTCAGCACAGCGTGGACGCACCGCGTGCCTTTGCCGATGGAAACATTCTGAAAGTCGAGCGAGGCTACCCTGACAGTGTTCGGCTACAATTGACGGACATGGGCCACAATGTTGAAGTTCCCAAAACACCGCTTGGGGGCGCCCAGGCGATACGAATTCGCGACGACGGGGTTCTGGAAGGCGCAAGCGACCCGCGAAAGGACGGTTGCGCCCTTGGATTTTGACAGCTTAGGCCCTTCGGCCATTAAAGCTCAAAGATCAATTTAATTGAAAGTGCAGCGGATAAGATCCGTCCTGAAAAGGGCCAAACATATTTGGAATATCGGGGTGGTCCACAGGTTCACCGGACTGGTCTTCGATCAAATTTTGTTCTGAAACATAAGCAACATAGAAGGATTGATCGTTTTCCGCCAGCAAGTGGTAGAACGGCTGATCTTTCACAGGCCTGCTGTCCTCGGGGATGGCCTCATACCATTCCTCCGAGTTCGCGAATTCCGGATCTACGTCAAAAATCACCCCTCTAAAAGGATGTCTGCGATGTCGAACCACCTGGCCCAGGCGGTACTTAGCTTGTGTCTTTAACATTGTTTCAGCCCCCAAAGTATTTACTACATCTTTCCGAACTGAAATGCCAATCCTTGATCACATTTTCCGGGAAACAGTCTGTGAACCTCTTAACTACAGTCTTCGAAATTGTGGCCCCTGTCTTCTTGTTGGCGGGGATCGGATTTGCGTGGGTCAAACTGGGATTCGAATATCGTCTGGAGTTTGTAACGCGCTTGGGAATTACGCTTGCGCTACCAAGTCTTGTCTTTGTCGCATTGATGCAGACAAACATCCCCAGCGGGGATCTGACCGTGTTTACGCTCGCTTCAATCGCCATACATGTAGCATTAGCTGCTGTGTTTTGGGTTTTTGTAAGGATAAGTGGTCTTGAAAAACGCACTTACCTCGCCCCCCTGATTTTTGGGAACACCGGAAACCTTGGGCTGCCCTTGTGCATATTTGCATTCGGTCAAGCCGGTCTGGGGTACGCGGTTATTTTTCTGGCAGTTACCGTTTTGCTTTCCTTCACATACGGAATTTATCTGGTGGCGGGACAAGGTGCCTTTGGCAAAGCGGTGCGCGAGCCGATGGTTTGGGCCACACTGCTTGGTGCTGTGTTTCTCTGGCGCGACTGGGAAACACCGTTGTTTCTGACGAACACGCTTGATCTGCTGGGGCAAATGGCGATCCCACTAATGCTTATTACCTTAGGCGTAGCTGTGGCACGCCTGACAACGAAGAAGTTGCGACAAGCAATCTGGATTTCGGGTTTGAAGCTGATGGTTTGTTTTGTCCTCGGCTGGGTTCTGGCCGAAGTTTTCAATTTGGAACCGATTGCGTTCGGTGTTTTGGTTTTACAAGCCTCCACCCCAGTTGCCGTGACATCGTATCTTCTCGCCGAACGGTTTAAGGCGGACGCAGACGCCGTCGCCGGGCTGGTCATGGTATCGACAGCCCTGTCCGTCGCGGCATTGCCTATTATTCTGGCGGTTATTCTGTAACGATTGTGATTTCCTCGGCCTTCAATCTTTGCTAGAATAAAGAAAAAAGGCACGAGGCACATGAGCAGAATTCTTTTCGTACTCTTTGGGGTGCTTTTTTTGGCATCCTGTGGGGGCGGGTCGAACAAGCCGCCCAGCAGATTGAACGACGCGTGCAGTATTGCACGTGAGCGGCCGGACTATATCAAAGCATTTGAAAAAACGGAACGCAAATGGGGCGTGCCCGTTCACGTTCAGATGGCGACGATCTATCAGGAAAGCCGCTACAAACACGATGCGCGAACACCGCATAAATACGTACTGGGCGTCATACCAATGGGACGTCAAAGCAGTGCCTATGGTTTCAGTCAGGCCCTGGACGGCACTTGGGATGAATACAGGCAAGAAACTGGCAAGCGCCGCGCAAAACGTGACCGTATTCGCGATGCTTCAGATTTCATCGGCTGGTACATGAACAAAAGCTATGAGCGGAACGGTATCCACCCCAGCGACACGCGTAACCAATACTTAGCATACCACGAAGGCCACAACGGATTTTCACGCGGCAGCTACAATCAGAAGTCCTGGTTGTTGAACGTGGCAAGTGACGTGGACGCGCGTGCGCAGCTCTATCAGTCGCAACTAGCAGGTTGCCGCTACTGAATTCGCGCGGATCAGCGATCGTCTGATCCGCGTTTTTTGTTGTCAGAAAACAGGCTTTGATCCAGTCTGCCACCTTCTGTAAGCGGACCCAATAGAACTGTGGTTTGGGTACCGGCATTGTCGTGTATCACCCATTTGCGCAGCTCAATCGGATCACTCGTAAACATCAGTTCGATTCGACCGTTTTCCGGGTTTTTGGGGTCTTGCGCTGTCACCACGGTGGCTGTCCCATCGAATTCATGACCGACCACCATGTTTGCTTGTCCTAGGTTAACGTTCCTTGCCAAAACTAAGGACAAAGGAGTGCGCCGCAGCGGATATTGCTCCGGCGGCTGGTTGGACTTTGCATCATAAATTAAAACCGATCCGGAACGTGCCAGAACAACCGCATCGTTCGGCGCATCATACTCGAATCTCATCTTACCTGGCCGCTGCAGCCACAGCTTTCCGGTACTCAGCGTTCCGTCGTCATTCACCTGAGTAAAAGTCGTCTGAACGGTATTCAGACTGTTCAGGTAATTGGATATCTGCGACAGCGGCAGCTTATCAGCAGCCCAGGCTGTCGGTGCGGCCAGCGTCAAAGCTAAGGCAAAGGCTATCTGTTTCATGCTCTATCAGATAGGCGCTCTACCCTTGATATGGAATATCTTATTGCTCGGGTACGAGGATTTCGCGTTTACCGACATGATTTGCCGAGGAAACAACACCTTCGTCTTCCATTTGCTCTACTAGCCGCGCTGCCTTGTTGTAACCAATGGCGAGTTTTCGCTGAATGTAAGAGGTCGAGCATTTGCGATCCTTGATCACAATGGCCACCGCTTGATCATAAAGGGCATCTTCTCCACCCGTATTTCCACCTGTATTCAGCCCAAGAACGGCGTCAATGTTGTCGGCCTTTTCTTCCGTCGGACCATCCACGACTCCACCGACGTAATCCGGCGGACCGTATTGTTTTAGGTGGTTGACGATTTCCTCGACTTCTTCGTCCGAGACAAACGGGCCGTGGCAACGGGTGATCTTGGCACCACCGGCCATGTATAACATGTCACCCTGACCCAATAGTTGTTCGGCACCCATTTCGCCAAGGATGGTGCGGCTATCGACCTTTGAGGTCACCTGAAATGAAATCCGGGTCGGGAAGTTTGCCTTGATCGTACCGGTGATTACATCAACCGACGGGCGCTGCGTCGCCATAATCAGGTGAATACCAGAGGCCCGCGCCATCTGCGCCAGACGCTGGATGCAAGCTTCGATTTCCTTGCCAGCAACCATCATAAGGTCGGCCATTTCGTCCACAATTACGACGATATAAGGCATCGCCTCAGGCGCGAATTCTTCGGTTTCGAAAACTGGCTCACCGGTTTCGTCATCGAACCCGGTTTGAACAGTCCGGCTGAACAACTCACCTTTTGCCAGCGCGTCCTTAACCCGACCGTTGTAACCGGCAATGTTGCGAACACCCATCTTGGACATCTTGCGGTAACGGTCTTCCATTTCTCCTACCACCCACTTTAGAGCTACGACCGCTTTCTTAGGGTCGGTCACCACGGGTGACAGAAGATGCGGAATACCATCGTAAACTGACAGTTCCAGCATTTTGGGATCAATCATTATCAGGCGACACTCGTCCGGAGTCAGCTTGTACAGCAATGACAGGATCATGGTGTTGATAGCGACTGATTTACCGGAACCAGTGGTACCTGCAATCAAGAGGTGGGGCATTTTAGCGAGATTTGCCACCACGGCCTCGCCACCAATGTCCTTGCCCAGCGCCAACGGCAGGGCTTGGTTCCCGTCACCAAAGTCGCGGCTTGAGAGGATTTCACGGAGCACAACCATCTCTCGGTTCTCATTGGGCAGTTCGATACCAATAACCGATCGTCCGGGTAGGGTCGAAACACGCGCAGACAAGGCCGACATCGAACGGGCGATATCGTCCGCCAAGCCGATCACACGACTGGCCTTCAAACCAGGGGCGGGTTCGAGTTCATACATCGTAACCACGGGTCCCGGACGAACGCTGACAATCTCACCTTTGACGCCATAATCATCCAAGACGTTTTCCAGCATCCGAGCATTTTCCTCCAATGCCTCATCACTCAGATGGTGACGCAGAATGTTGGCAGGGTTGGACAACAAACCCAGGGGCGGAAGCTCAAAATCAGAGTGCTTTTCTTCAAACGACAAAGCCGGTTGTGCCTCGGCCTGCGCACGGCGCGACGGCATGGGTGTGCGGCGGACCGGTTGCGCCACCACGGGCTTGCGCGGTTCGGCAACGGGGATTTTCATAGACTGACGTGGTGAAGGGTTCGCCGCAGAATCATCTTCAAAAACTGAATCGTCTTCATCGTGCCCAAATTCATCACCGTGCGGGTCTTGCCAGTCGTCTTGAGTGTAACCAGTCATCGGCGGCTCAGGAGGCAGCCCAGTTGATGTCAATGAAGGTTCTGGCGGCAAGTCCCCTGCGCGCTCAGCATTCAGGATCAAAGGGTCAGGTCCCCGACCGCGCCCTTTTGTCAAAGGCAAACTCGGATCTGGCTCCGGCCTCATTTCTCCTGCTGCCACTTTGCGGCTACGCACTGCGGCCGAAATTTTGGACCTGATCCGGTCCTCCCCTGGCATATCTTCGTAACCTTGCACTGGTTCTTGGGCCAGAAGTTCTGGCTCTGGCATCGGATCCGGGCGGCGGATCAATGCGGGCATACGGGCCAGTAATCCAGTTTTCCGCGTGGGTTCCAATGTTTCAGGCATGGGTTCATCAAAACTCGGATCCGCATAAGCAAGATCATCTTCGAAATCGGCCAGTGCTGGTTCCACCCGATCGGTCTTGCGTTCAGCCCATTGAGCTCTGCGGTCGCGAGCCGCCTGTGCCGTAGCCGATGCCCCACGACCCAGCATGTTCATCAAAAGGTCGTAGGACATAACCAGACCCAGCAAAAAGGCACGGAAACCGCGTTTGACATCGGCTTTGGTGAAACCCAACACGAATACGCCCAACGCCAGCATTCCGATAGCCATTGCCAAGGACATCATTTTGACCATTAGCTGAGACGATATCGGCAAAAGTGTCAGCAATGCGCCCATGACGGTGTCACCAAACAACCCGCCCAACCCATAGCTATGCGTTGCACGCCAAGCATCGCCGGGTACAAGCGTTGCCGCATAGACCGAAACGATTGCGATCCAAATCGGCGCAAATATCAGCCGGGCAATCGCGCGTTCTTCGGAAAAATGACCGGTGAAGCGAACCCCCCATCCAATCAACACCAACGCAATACCCCAGCTGCCCCATCCGACGATCATGAACAATGGCGCGGCGATAGAAGCACCAATGCGGCCCATCCAATTTTGCACCGGCGCATCGGTGGACACCATCCAATTTGGGTCATCAGGCGTATAGGACCAGATCATCGCGGCCGCGGCCATGCCCAGCAAGACCAAGGCAATCCCGATCAACTCCTTGCTACGCCGTTCGATCGCAGCCTGCGTGGTGCTGTCCAATAAGGGGTCGCGATTGCGCGCGTTCAATGATGCCATTTTGCCCTCGTACCTCACGTATAGATGCAGTCGCGTAATGTGGTCAGCCCGCGCTGCAACTCTGCTTTTGGGGCCACCAATGCGACCCGAATAAAGGACTCGCCCGGGTTTTGCCCCGGATCACCTTGTGAAAGGTATGCGCCAGGTAAAACCCGGACCCCAGTTTCCTTCCACACCTTCAAAGCGGTTTCTTCTCCGCTATCGACCGGAAGCCATAGGAAGAAGCCGGCTTTGGGAGACATATAGCCTTGCACACCTGCAAATATTTCATCCGCGATCGCGTACTTTTCCTGGTACTGAGCCCGGTTTTCCCTGACGTGTTCCTCATCCGCCCACACCTTTGCGGCGGCAGCCTGAAGGGGTAAGGGCAAAGGCGCACCGGCATAAGTGCGCAATTTTTTTACGTGCTTAATCGTTTCTGCGCCGCCAGCGATCAATCCAGACCGCAAACCAGCCAAATTTGACCTTTTTGACAACGAGTTGAACAGTGTGATCCGTTCCGGGTCTGCGTCCAGCTCTTGCGCGACAGTCAGAATCCCGACTGGTGCCTTGTCACGGTAGATTTCAGAATAACATTCGTCTGCAAAAATGCGAAAATCGTATTTCTCGGCCAGGCTGATCAGAGTAGCCCAATAATCACGCGACGCGACCGCACCCTGAGGGTTTGCGGGAGAACAAATATAGGCCACAGCGGTTCGATTCAGCACATCTTCAGGCAGGCTGGCATAGTCAGGCAAATGACCCGTCGCAGCCGTTGCAGAAACGAAATATGGTTGAGCACCCACCGAGATCGAAGCCACCATATAGACTTGGTAAAATGGGTTGGGGCACAAAATGATAGGTTGCTGACCGTTTTTTTGTTCAGGACACAAGGCCATAGCAGCGTTGTACAAGCCCTCTCGGGTGCCGTTCAAAGCCATCACATTGGCCTCGGGATCCATCGTCACCCCATAGCGGCGACCGATCCAGTCAGCGATGGATTCGCGCAACTCAGGCGATCCCTCGTTCGGCGGATATCCCTGAAAACCAGCCGCGTTTTTCATCACGACATCGGTAACCCAAGATGGAAAATCATGGGTGGGAGCACCGATTGTCATATGAATTATCTCACCGCCCGGCTGATGATGATCCAACAGAGCGCGAAGACGCGGAAATGCATATGCCGGTAGGTTCGAAAACCGCTCGGGGAAATTCATGCCAAGTGCCTCAATGCCGGGGTCATTTTCGCCCCGTTTTCTAGCAGGTTACAGATCGAACCGGCCCTCGTCCAGACAAAGAGGTTCCGAATCAGGGGATTGTGGCATTCAAGCCAGTACCAATTCCGCAGCCGCGCCAAGCCTCAACAGGGCCTCCTCGGAACCCGGATAACCCAACAGCATAAGCCCACAGCTGGCCGTTCCAGTAGGCAACGTAAGGGCCGCCAACCCCATTAGATTTCCGATCCGAGCGTTTCTCAGTGCCAGAAGATTCTCGGTAACGTAATATTCGTGATCATTCATCAACCGTTCCAGATTCGGCGGCAAAATCGGCGCCGTCGGCGCAAGCACGGCGTCAAAACTGGCTGTCGCCGAATCCCAAGCACTGCGACATGCTTTCAGCTTTGACCAAGCCGCAATGTAATCAGGTCCTGAAAAAGAGGCCCCTGTTCGAAACCGTTCCAGAATTTCGGGATACATGGCGTCGGGATTCGCCTCGATGACGTCGCGCCACAAGCCGTAGGCTTGCGTCGTATACAAAACGCCAGCTAGACCCATTGCTTCCTCTAATTCGGGCACTTCCAAGGGCACGATTTCAGCACCGGTAGATTTTATCTTGTCCAAGGCTTCCGCGTATGCTCGGCTTGGAGCCTCACGTACATCATCCTGAGCAACCGTCTGAAGATCTGCAAATCGGCGACCCTTCAGTGACGCGCCGCGCAGGTCAGTCGGATTGATGCCTTCCATCAGGGCCAGCATTTGCGCGGCATCCTCGACGGATCTGCTCAGCGGGCCTACGGTGTCGAACCGAAGACACAAAGGTACAACTCCTTCGAGACTTAACCGTCCCGAAGTTGTTTTTAGACCAACCAAATCATTCCAGGCCGCTGGAACACGCACGGACCCGCCCGTGTCGGACCCGATTCCAATTGCCGCCAAGCCCCACGCGACCGAAGCCGCCGCCCCAGATGATGATCCGCCGGGAACAGCATCTTCGTCGTGGACGCAGGGTGGCGTTCCCGTAATCGGGTTTAATCCGAGTCCCGAAAAGGCCAGCTCGCTCATATGGGTTTTCCCCAGACAGACCGTGCCCATGGCCGTTGCGTTGCGCACAACTTGCGCGTCTGCTTCAGGAACCCGTCCTTTCAAGAGGGCCGAACCGGCTTCGGTTTCAGTCCCGGCCGTATCGAACAGATCTTTCCAGCTGATCGGCACACCATCCAAAAGTGATCGCCGCAACCCGGATTTGACGCGTTCTTTTGCAGCCTTAGCTTCGGCCCTTGCCCGATCATGGGTCACCCGCGCATAGATCGCATCTCGGTGTGGGTGATCGTCAATCGCAGCCAGATAGGTTTCAGTCAGGTCCCGTGGATCAATCTGCCCCATACCAATTCCGCGACCCAGATCACATGCCGTCATGGTTAACCAGTCTTGCATCCTGCAACTCCCAAAATCACGCTTTCTCGGGACGGTAGCGACAGGACCGCACATGGACAATCCCGAAAGGGCACGCATATTGCGGATCATGACAGAGGCATCAGATATCTTAATCGTAGGTGGTGGACTGAACGGCGCTGCCCTGGCTCTCGCGTTGGCTCAAACCGGACACTCGGTCACCATCATAGACTCTTTAGCCGAGACAACTCGCAAGAATGCCGCCTTTGATGGCCGGTCCTACGCGTTGGCCTTGGCATCGCAACGACTTTTGGCAGCCATAGGTGTTTGGGAAGAAGTCGTCGCGAATGCCCAACCGATGCTTGAGATCAAAGTGACAGATGGGCAAGCAGGTTTCGGCCCGTCGCCATTCTTTATGCATTTTGATCATGCCGAGATCGAAGAGGGCCCGATGGGTTTTATGATCGAGGACCGGCATCTGCGACGCGCCTTTTTGGAGTCCATGCAAGGGTTCGCGGCAATCACCCGGATAAGCGGCAGGTCTGTCACCGCTCAAGGCCATTCAGATGCCGGCGTGGCCATAACATTGGATGATGATGCAGTTATCCAAGGTAAATTATTGATTGGCTGCGATGGTCGCAATAGCGGAACAGCGTCTCGGGCGGGCATTAAGAGAACGGGTTGGGGTTATGATCAAACTGCGTTGGTATGTGCCATAGAGCATGAGTTGCCCCACTACGGCATCGCTCATCAATTTTTTATGCCGCCCGGACCTTTGGCCATATTACCGCTGACTGGGAACCGCAGTTCGATTGTGTGGAGCGAGCGCACGGAAACCGCCAAACGAATTAACGATTTACCTAAAGCTGAGTACCTCCAGGTGTTGCGCCCGCGATTTGGCGATTTTCTTGGCGATATCCGCCTGCAAGGTGATCGTTTCACCTATCCGCTCAACTTGTCTGTCGCCAACTCATTTATTGACGAAAAATTGGCACTTGTAGGCGACGCTGCCCACGGTCTGCATCCGATTGCCGGTCAGGGTTTGAACGCGGGTCTGCGCGATGTTGGCGCTTTGGCCGAGGTGCTGACTTTGGCAGGGCGGCGCGGTGAAGACATCGGTTCAGCCTTGGTGTTGGAACGCTATCAGGAATGGCGGAGGTTCGATACAACCACATTGGCAATGGCGACTGACGCATTCAACAGGCTGTTTTCCAACGATAACTCGTTACTTCGAATTGGACGCGACATCGGCATGGGTATCGTGGGATCGTTGCCGGGATTGCGCCGTGGTTTTGTGCGGGAAGCTGCTGGATTGACCGGGGATCTTCCTAAACTGTTACAGGGCCGGGCAATTTAATCCAGCTCACGCGCTTCGTCGAC
>NZ_JBXWRL010000015.1:0-46207 GCF_059612885.1 Ruegeria sp. YKSD179
ATATGGCGATCAAAGGCGTGCTCAGGTTTGGTCATTGCAGCTTTTCCTCATTGGAACCACCGCGCATTGCGAACTCAATCAGTGTAACTAATGTTTCTCGCCGAGTTCTTAAACAGGGCGCCTCAAGCAAAGCCTGCTTATCTTCCGGGTCGAAGTCCAAAAGCATCGAAAGGGAATTGACCAGCAGTTCGTCATCTGCGTCTTTCATTGTCTCCCAGTCCGTCGATAATTGTCTGGACGAATAAAAACGCTCCAACAAAGACAAGAATGCCGTCCGGTCGAATCCATCGTCTGTTTCTGACTTCCCAAGATCACGATCAAAGCCGCGCCAGGAAACAGCACAACGACGGTACGGCGTAAAACTGTCCAACTCTGAAGAAACTCGAAACCGCGAGATGCCTGTGAGGGTAATTAAATATCGTCCGTCTTCAGTCTCAGAAAACTGCGTCACACGTCCGGCACAACCGATTTGATGAAGTTTGGTTTCGTCACCTTGGCAGGTGTTCGGCTGCACCATTCCAATCAGACGTTCCTTTGTTTTCAAAGCGTCGTCCAGCATCTGCAGATAACGCGGTTCGAAAATATGCAAAGGCAATCTGGCCCGCGGCAGCAGGAGTGCCCCGGGCAGTGGAAAAATGGAAACGGTATCCGGCAAATCGGCGGGATGCATCATAACCCGAGTCTAGCTCTGAATGGCGTTTAGGCAAATATCAACGAACTGAGTTTGCGGCGGCCGTTCAACACGATCGGGTCATTGGGTTTGAGTGCGTCAAATATGGTGAATAGCTGAGATTTGGCAGCACCATCATTCCATTCACGATCGCGCCGAAACAGTTCCAACAATTGTGCGACCGCTTCTTCGACTTCACCACTTGCATGTAGCGCCTGGGCTAAGTCGAATCGGGCCTGATGGTTATCCGGGTCTGCTTCTACCACAGCGGTGAGTTCACCAACCGGTCCGGCGTCAGCGGCTTGTTTGGCGAGTTCCAGTTGCGCATGCGCGGCCTCGATTTCCGGTGAATTCGAGATTTCTGCTGGCGCGCCATTCAAGATGGCCTCGGCCTGTTCTAGGTCACCAAGCGCGATATGCGCGCGGACCAATCCGCCATATGCCCCGGAATGGTTTGGGTCTTCACCCAAAATTGCTGCAAATGTTTGAGCCGCGTCGACCGCTGCACCGTCCGTCAGCATCTCTTCTGCAGCCTGAACCGCCTCGTCTAACTGTCCGCCAGGGCTTTCGCCACCTGCGGCCTCGATAACGCGGTCTACAAACGCCTTGATCTCTGACCCTGGCACGGCACCTTGAAAGCCGTCAACCGGCTGACCCTTGTAGAAAGCATAAACCGTTGGGATGGATTGAACACGCATTTGCGAGGCAATCATCTGAGCCTCATCAACATTGATCTTGACCATTTTCACCGCACCTTTGGCGGCAATTACGGCCTCTTCAAGCAGCGGACCCAGCGTTTTGCAGGGACCGCACCAAGGCGCCCAGAAATCGACAATTACCGGAGCTTCCTGCGAAGCTTCGACCACATCGGCCATAAAGGTGGCCTCAGTTCCGTCCTTAATCAGGTCGGTTGCTGCGGTACTGTCCGCGCCGTTCAGAAGATCCATGGCAATCACTCTTTGGATTCGATTTGGGCCTTATATGCAACCGCCAGACCCGGAAACCAAGGGCAGAATTGCAGGATTATTGATCGTCTAAAGGTCAAACGTTGCAAAAACCGGTGCATGGTCGCTGGGCTTGTCCCATCCACGCGCGTCCCGAAGCACGCGGCTGGAGTGACCCGAATTAGAGATGTCAGGCGTGGCCCAGATGTGGTCAAGCCGTCGTCCCTTGTCCGCCGCATCCCAATCACGCGCTCGGTAGGACCACCAACTGAACAATTGTCCCTCGGGGATGTCCTGCCGGGTTATATCGACCCATCCGCCCGCATCCTGGGTCTCAGCCAGATATTCCACCTCGATTGGTGTATGCGAAACGACCTTCAGCAGTTGTTTGTGTGACCAAACATCATCTTCACGCGGAGCAATATTAAGATCGCCGACAAGTATGGATTTTTCCGGCTTTTCCGCGTGGAACCAATCGCGCATGTCGGTCAGGTAATCCAGCTTCTGGCCAAATTTCTCATTGACTTCCCGATCCGGGACGTCACCGCCAGCTGGAACGTAAAAATTATGTATCGTTACGCCATTCTCTAATTTACCAGCGATATGGCGCGCATGGCCAAGACCAGCGAAATCCTTGTCGCCCACCTCTTCCATCGGAATCCGCGACAGGATAGCAACGCCGTTGTATCCCTTTTGTCCACGGGCAATCATGTGGGTATAACCTAGCGCAGCAAATCCTTCCGTAGGAATCTTTTCCACCGGAGATTTACATTCTTGCAAACACAGAACATCTGGCGTTTCTTCTTGCAACAATTTCAAAGCGATAGGCTCGCGCAGCCGCACGGAGTTAATGTTCCAGGTAGCAAGTGTGAAAGGCATTAGGGGGATTCCTCTGTCGCAGTTAGCACAGACTAACGCGGTAGATTATCAGGTGCTATCGGAAAAGCTCTTCTATGAAGGGTGCCCAGTGGATTGGGGCGCATCATCACAAATTTCATACCAACAGGGTTTTTCCGAAACGAATTCGTGAAACTGAACTGTCAAACTGATGTCGCTGTCCAGCGCGTTGGCAGCTATGGGAAAACTGTCTTCGCTTGACAGAATTTCACCCAAGGAAGATCCGCAAATTGTACAGAAACATCTCCCATACTTGTAAGGTGCGCCCGGTTGATATGTCGCAACCTTGTCTTTTCCGGCAACCCAGTTCAAATCCTCTTTTTTGACAAAAACAATTGTACTGGCCCCGGCTTTTCGGCAACGAGAACAATGGCATGTACCCATTACAGAAGGTTCGGTCTTCAACTTGAACTTAACGGCTCCGCAACAACAGCTTCCATCAATCATTTCAAGAACTCCAATTTTAATCTTGAGGAACATTACAAGAACATTCAGCAAGGCACAATAGCTCTCGATGGTCTGCGGAAGGTTCAGATTAGTGCGGTGAAAAAAAGAGCCGGGCCAAACGGCCCGGCAGTCCAACAGGGAGGTGCATGTCATAACCCGGACATGCGCGGGTTGGGAAAAACCCACTTTTGCATCAAGAGTATCACTTTGATCCGAACCAATCCAGCACGAGTCAAGAAACCAAACGATATCCGCCAGATTCTGTGACTAAAAGGCGAGCATTGGATGGATCAGGCTCAATTTTCTGGCGCAACCGGTAAATATGGGTTTCCAGCGTATGTGTGGTTACGCCCGCATTGTATCCCCATACTTCGTGCAACAATACATCGCGGGCAACAACGCCATCAGTCGATCTATAGAGGAACTTCAAAATATTCGTCTCTTTTTCGGTGAGACGAATCTTGCGTTCATCCTCGGTTATCAACATCTTCATGGCAGGCTTGAACGTGTACGGGCCCAAAACAAAGACTGCATCCTCTGATTGTTCATGTTGACGCAGCTGAGCGCGGATCCGGGCCAACAAAACGGGGAACTTGAAGGGTTTACTCACATAATCATTCGCACCAGCATCCAAGCCCAGAATCGTATCGGCATCGCTGTCATGACCAGTCAGCATCAGGACAGGGCTTTTGACACCCTGTTTACGCAACAGGCGACACAGCTCACGTCCATCCGTATCCGGCAACCCAACGTCCAGAATGATCAGGTCATAAATTGCCTCACGCGCACGCTCCATTGCGGATTGGCCATCAGAAGCTTCGAAAACATCGAAGTCCTCGGTCATAACCAATTGCTCACTTAGTGCTTCGCGCAAGTCCTCGTCGTCATCTACAAGCAGGATTTTCTTGAGCTGAGCCATCGCCGGTCCTCCTAAACCTTTTCCATCACTTGCGTTCAAAAGTTACAATCAACAAGATTTGCTGCAATCGACTCACGCCCTCGTGTCTGATGCGGAGGAAATGTTTCACATTTCGTCAGGATGGGAGTAGGAGAAGGGCGAAAAGTTATAGGGTAACATAAATGAGCCTCATTCCTGATATCACGGAGCTTTTGGCCCGCGCGCGAGCTGATTTACGCATGGGTCTGCCCGTGGTTATGATCGATGATGGCGGGGCTAGCGTTTTGGCTATGGCATGCGAAACAATGACACCTCAGCGTCTGGCCGATCTGCGCGGGATAGATGCAAACCCGGCAATTGCCGTAACTGTTCGTCGGGCCGAAACGCTCAAGGCCCGTGCTTATGATGGCGATCTCGCCCGTGTTGTGATCCCGGCAGACGCCGATCACAGCTGGGTTAAGTCTGTCGCCGATCCTTCGTCGGACCTAAGTGCGCCGATGAAGGGTCCGCTGATGACCGAGCGCAATGGCAATGCCAACCTGCACCGAATCGCTATCGCATTGACGAAATCCGCCCGACTATTGCCGGCAGCCGTTGTTGTCCCAATCGACAAAGGCCGAGAGTTCGCCACTGCGCATGGCCTGACATGCATAGACCACACGCGCGCCGCGCCTCATTTGGCGGATCGCAGCACTTTGCACGAAGTGGTTGCTGCACGCCTCCCAATGGAGGTTTCCGAGGCCGGGCGGCTGCATGTATTTCGCCCTGAAGATGGGGGCGAGGAGCATTATGCCATCGAAATCGGGCGCCCTGACCGCGACAAACCAGTGTTGGCCCGATTGCATTCGGCGTGTTTCACCGGAGATTTGATGGGCAGCCTCAAATGTGACTGCGGCCCACAACTGCGAGGGGCGCTGGCGCAGATGGGAGCCGAGGGTGCGGGCGTGCTTCTCTATTTAAATCAAGAAGGGCGCGGAATTGGTCTAGCCAATAAGATGCGTGCGTATTTCCTGCAAGATCAGGGGTTTGATACCGTCGAGGCCAACCACCGCTTGGGCTTTGAGGATGACGAGCGCGATTTTCGCGTGGGTTCTGACATTCTTAAGTCGCTGGGATTTGGTTCAGTGCGGCTACTGACGAATAACCCAGCAAAGATTGCAATGATGGAACGCACTGGAATAGCTGTAACGGAACGCGTTCCGCTGAAAGTCGGTGAAACAGCGCATAACCGGGGGTACTTGGCGACCAAAGCTGCCAAGTCGGGCCACTTGTTGTGACTCCCGGAGATTTAGTTCTAACCCCGAAGGGCGTTCGTTTTCTTGGTCGCGTTTTTCCCTGCGCAATCGGCAAGGGCGGCCTGAGCCGCGACAAGCGAGAAGGCGACGGAGCGACACCTGTCGGAGAACACTGCATTGTAGGTATGTTTTACCGTCCTGACCGCATGGTGCGCCCTGCCCGTTGGGCCCGGGCCCTTGGACCCAATGACCTTTGGTCGGACGATCAAACCGATGAGGCTTATAACCACTTGGTTCGCTCTCCGTATAATTGCAGCCACGAAAAGTTGCGGCGCGCTGATCCCTTGTACGATCTCGTGCTGGTGACCGATTGGAATTGGCCAAATGCCATACCGGGTCGTGGGTCCGCTATTTTCTTGCACCAATGGCGGCGACCACGTTACCCGACCGAGGGCTGTGTAGCCTTCCGCCGGGATCACTTACGTTGGATTGCACAGCAGATCGTTCCGGGCACCCGGTTGATTATCCCTGCGATTTGACCCGTTCCCCAAAAATGGCCGATCCGACACGAACGTGGGTCGCGCCCAGTGCAACGGCCGTCTCAAAGTCGCCGCTCATACCCATTGACAGACCTTCCAGCCCATTCCGGTCGGCGATCTTAGCCAACAGGGCGAAATGCAGCGACGGTTCCTCATCAACGGGCGGAATGCACATCAATCCCAGTACAGGCAGCTCCAGATCTCGGCATTCTGCAATGAAGCTGTCCGCCCCGCTTGGCAAAACACCTGCCTTTTGCTCTTCTTCTCCAGTATTCACCTGAATGAACAGGTCTGGGCATGCTCCAATTTCTTGCGTCAGCCGGGCCAAGGTTTTTGCCAGCTTTGGGCGGTCTACGGAATGTATGGCGTTACACAGTTCCATCGCCTGCCGTGCCTTGTTTGTCTGAAGCGGTCCGATCAAGTGCAGATCGATGCCGGAATAGCGTTCTTTTAACGCAGGCCACTTTCCAGCGGCCTCCTGCACACGGTTTTCGCCAAAACAGCGATGCCCTTGTTGCAGAACTGCCTCAACCCGTTCATTCGGTTGCACCTTGGACACAGCAATCAGCTTGACCGAGCCCTGGGGTCGTCCAGCAGCGGTTTCAGCGTTCGCAATGCGGGTTTTGATGTCTTGCAGGGACATGGGGCCTCTCATCCAGCTTTCGCCGCAGAAAAACACCATGTTGCACAAAAAGAAAAGGGCAGGCCCGAAGACCTGCCCTTAAACATGTGATTCAGACCAACTTAGAAGTTGAACTGAGCACCAAAGTCAGCACGGACCTGGCCGTCATCATCACGCTCCTGGTGGCCGATACCGCCACGCAGCGACGCGCCGCCGCCCAGGTCGTAGATAGCGCCGATACCATACTGTTGGTTATCGTTGTCTGCGTTACCGTCACCGTATGCTGCGGTGATGGTTGTTGCAGCGCCAACGTTCCACGCCAGCGACAGACCCCATGCAGTACCGTTCAGGTCGTCGTCATCAACATCGTCGTCTGCAACAAACAGGGTACCACCGAAGTCACCCCATTCACCGCCCAGAGTCAGAACCAACAGGCTTTCATCATCTATACCGGCGCCTTCATCAGTCTGACCATAGGCCAGCGCTGCGGTGATGTTGTTGAAGGTGTAGGTGGCGCTGATGTCCCAGCGATCACGATCGTCGAAACCATCGGTGTCATAGGATGCACCGAATGCGAAATCGCCAACTGCATACTGGAAGAACACAGCGTTTGCGCCTGCTCCGGTCGACGAATAGCCAAGGAAGCCATAGTCAACACCAGAGTACTGACCAATGAACGATTCCAGGCCAGGCTCGTTACCATAGTAGTTCGCCAAGTTGTCGAACGCACCCGCAACGTTACCCGCGTCAACACGCAGACCGCCGTAGATTACCGAGAAGCGTGGTCCGTTCAGGACAGCTGATCCCGCTTCGCCGTTCGAAGCATCTTCGTCAGCCTGCATACGAACACGAGCTTCAAAGCGTACGCCACCGTCTGTTTCTGTGATACCGTCGATGTTCAGACGGAAGCGCGATACCAGGATGGTGTCGTCTACGTTGTCATCAGTCGAACGGTCTTCCAAATAGCCAATACCGAAGCGGCCATAACCGCCCAGTTTCACTTCTGCGGCTTCCGCTGCAACAGCGGTGATCGCCATTGTAGCTGCCGTTGCGAAGAGAACTTTTTTCATCTTGTTTCCCTCGGTTTCAAAGTTTTTCTACTCGACACATGGCACACATGCGTCTCAGCACGGACACCGTGTCGCTCTTTTTGCCCCCTAAGTGCAAGCTTGGCATAGGCGAATAACCGTCATTCTACCCAAATTGGTGCAAGGATGCCACAGTCTGTTTTGCCCCCGGTTTCTGGCCAGACGCGCAGAATTCGAAAGAATTGGCTTGTTGCAGGCAGGGACCTTGGCTAGGAGTATGCCCCAGCACATGCCTTACACGTGATAACAGGACCCGCTTACCATGCGCCTGCCAAGGATTTTGTCTTTGATTTTGCTGACCGCTGCCATATCGGCATGCGGGCAGAATCAAAGCACTTCGACGGCCAACCCCAATCTTGTGGGTGGAACCACGGATGAGCGCGAACTGAACGACCCTGATCGTTCCACGATCTGGGACTTGTTCGACCGGGGAAGCGCCGAACAAACAACCAACGTCAATCGCTATCTCTGGGCCGCATCGCTCGACGTCCTTAGTTTTCTGCCGGTGCAAGAGGTAGATCCTTTTACTGGTGTCATAATAACAGGTTACGGCAGACCGCCCGGCGGAGGCCGATCCTATCGCGCCACCGTCCACATCAGCGATCCTGCTCTGGCCGCGCGCTCATTGTCGTTGGCTTTACAGTCCAGCGGCGGTGCTCCGGTCAGTGCCTCAACCACCCGTGCAGTCGAAGATGCGATTCTATCGCGCGCCCGACAGCTGCGCATTGAAGACAACAAGTTCTAGCAACCCGCCGAAAATCACAATATTACCACGCCGGGTTCCTACCCGGCGTTTTCATTCACGAAGGACCGCACCATGTCGCGCTATTCGGCAAACGAAATCGAAGCTAAGTGGCAAAAAGCCTGGGACAGTGCCGGGATTTTTTATGCCAACCACAAGGCGGACGGGCCGAAATACTATGTGCTCGAGATGTTCCCTTACCCATCAGGCCGCATCCATATGGGACATGTGCGCAACTATACGATGGGCGACGTTATTGCGCGGCATAAACTGGCGACCGGTCACAACGTTTTGCACCCAATGGGCTGGGATGCATTTGGAATGCCTGCCGAAAACGCAGCGATGGCGATAGGAGGGCACCCCAAAGATTGGACCTATGGCAATATCGCCGACATGCGCGCGCAGATGAAACCGTTGGGCTTGTCCATCGACTGGTCTCGTGAGTTTGCAACCTGCGACCCGGAATACTATGGCCAGCAGCAGGCGCTGTTTCTTGATATGCTCGAAGCTGGGCTGGTCTATCGGAAAAACGCAGTCGTGAACTGGGACCCGGTCGACATGACCGTGCTCGCCAACGAACAGGTTGAGAACGGTCGTGGTTGGCGATCGGGCGCTTTGGTTGAGCGACGCGAACTGACGCAGTGGTTCTTCAAGATCTCAGATTATTCCGAGGAATTGCTGGATGCCCTCGATACGCTGGACAGCTGGCCTGCCAAAGTCCGCCTGATGCAAGAAAACTGGATTGGCAAATCACGGGGTCTGCAATTTTCATTTGAACGAACAGACGAAGGTGAGCCGATTACTGTCTATACGACGCGGCCCGACACCCTGCTTGGCGCATCATTCGTCGGAATCTCTCCTGACCATCCGATTGCAAAACAGCTGGAGGCTAAAGACCCGAAAATAGCTGATTTCGTTGCAGAATGCCGCAAGGGTGGAACAACTGAAGAAGCAATCGAGACCGCTGAAAAGCTGGGCTATGACACAGGCATAAAGGTCAAGCACCCGCTGGATCCCAGCTGGGAACTGCCTGTATGGATCGCAAACTTTATCCTTATGGATTACGGCACTGGTGCAATTTTTGCATGCCCAGCTCACGATCAACGCGACCTGGATTTCTGCCGCAAATATGGCCTTCCGGTAATCGATACCTTTTTCGCACTGGACGATGATACATCTGTTGACAAGATTGCTTTCGTTCCTCCGAAAACAGAGAAAGTCCGCTGGGTGAACCACTTCGCCGGTCTCACCGAGGCAACGGGTGAAGAAGCAATCAACGCCACCGTTGATTTCGCCGAAAAAGCAGGTTGGGGCGAAGGGGTTACAAAATATCGCCTGCGCGACTGGGGGCTGTCTCGTCAGCGGTATTGGGGTTGCCCGATCCCAGTTGTGCACTGCGATTCCTGCGGTGTAGTTCCCGAAAAGAAAGAAAACTTGCCGATCCGTTTGCCTGACGACGTTACTTTCGACAAGCCTGGCAACCCGCTGGACCGCCACCCGACTTGGCGTGATTGCGAGTGCCCGTCTTGTGGTGGTCCAGCCAAACGCGAAACCGATACGATGGACACCTTCGTCGATTCGTCATGGTACTTCGCGCGGTTCACTGCGCCACATGCCAACACCCCCACCGATCTGGCCGAGGCCGAGTACTGGATGAATGTCGACCAGTATATCGGCGGTATCGAACATGCGATTCTGCACCTGCTTTACTCAAGGTTCTTTGCTCGGGCGATGCAGATCACCGGCCACCTGCCGAAGAAGGCAATTGAACCTTTCGATGCGCTGTTTACTCAGGGGATGGTCACACACGAAATTTACCAGACGCGAGACGAAAAGGACCGCCCAGTCTATCACCTGCCCGAGGATGTCGAGGATGGCAAACTCAAGACAACGGGCGAAGCGGTCGAGATCATACCTTCGGCTAAAATGTCGAAATCAAAGAAAAACGTAGTTGACCCAGTCAGTATCATATCAGCCTTTGGCGCCGACACCGCGCGCTGGTTCGTACTGTCCGATTCGCCGCCCGAGCGCGACGTAGAATGGACTGCGGCAGGGGCTGAGGCCGCGTTCAAGCACCTCAGCCGTGTGCATCGCATCGCGTCCGAGATCTCGGAGTCAAATGTCCCGGCCAATTCGGATGACGAAACTCTACTGCGCGAAATGCATAAAGCGATCCATGATGTTACCGGCGGCGTCGAGTCCTTTGGCTTCAATGCTTCAATCGCCAAGCTTTATGCCTTTACCAATACTTTGTCCAAATCCAAAGCGGGCACTGCGGCAAAACGCGAAGCCGCCAAAACTCTGGCCCAGTTGATGTCGCCAATGACCCCGCACTTGTCCGAGGAGTTGTGGCAAATGCTGGGTGGTGAGGGTTTGGTCGCTACAGCGCCCTGGCCGAAAGCGGATGAGGCGATGCTTATCGACGATACGATCACCCTGCCGATTCAAATCAACGGCAAACGCCGCGCGGAAATCAGCGTGGCGAAAGACCTGGACAAGGTCGAGGTTGAAAAACTTGCGCTCAGCACCGAAGCTGTTCAAAGGGCGCTGGATGGCGCCGTTCCGAAGAAAGTCATTGTCGTACCTGGCCGGATCGTAAATGTCGTCGTTTGATCGCAGAAGCTTTTTGCTTATACCGCTTGCGCTGACCGCTTGCGGCTTTCAGCCTGTTTATGCACCAGGTGGTACTGGCGCGACTCTAAACGGCAGGGTCGCTGTCTCAGCTCCGAGCGACGTGAAAAGTTTTTTGCTTGTCCAGAACCTTGAGCAGAAACTCGGCCGCAGCGCGACCTCCGGCAGCGAATACAAGCTAGCTGTAAGCGTGTCCACAACCACACGTGCCGCGTCTATCTCAACCTCGAACGAGACCAACCGTTACACAATTGATGGCCGGGCAAATTACTCTCTGACTTCTGAAGAATCCGGCCAAGTAGTGGCATCTGGTCAGGTGATTGATTTCGTTGCCTATTCAGCTGCCGGATCGACTGTTTCCACGTTGGCAGATGAGCGTGATGCAACCGAACGGCTGATGGAGATTCTGTCGGATCATATCGTAACTCGCCTGTACACCAGTCCGGATATCACCGCATGAAGCTTAGCCCGCGTGAGGCCGACGGCTATTTCACCAAACCGGACGTGGATAAGCTGGGTTTGTTGATATATGGGGCCGATGCAATGCGGGTTGCCCTGAAACGTCAGCAGGTGCTGGCGGCACTACTAGGACCGGGTGCCGAAGAGGAAATGCGTTTGACCCGGATGCCTGCTGCAGAACTGCGTGGTGACCCAGCTATGTTGCTCGATGCAGTCAAAGCTGTTGGCTTTTTTCCAGGTGTTCGCGCTGTTTTTGTAGAGGACGCAACTGATACCGCAGCCGCCGCAATTCTCGCAGCGCTAGAAGATTGGTCTGCAGGGGACGCGCAGATTGTTGTCACTGCCGGACAGCTCAAGCCCAGTTCGAAAATCCGCAAAGCGTTCGAAGCACACCCGGAAACCTATGCCATCGGTATATATGACGACCCGCCGTCCCGCGCAGAGGTCGAGAGGGTGTTGATGCAGGCTGGTTTGCAGAACATCCCACGCGATTCGATGTCGGTGCTGTCCGAACTTGCCGCCGCACTCAGCCCGGGAGATTTCGCCCAAACCATTGAAAAATTGTCGCTTTATAAACGGGGTGATGATGGCAGTCTTTCCATCGAAGACATCGAAGCATGTTCCCCAAGCTCCACAGAGGCGGCACTTGATGACGTACTAAACGTTGTTGCCGAAGGCAGGGCAGCAGAGATTGGGCCTCTTATCAGAAAATTGCAGGCACAGGGTACAAACGGAGTGACGCTATGCATCGGCGCGACTCGGCATTTCAGGACGCTTTACGCTTGCGTATCCCACCCCGGAGGCGCTGCGCAGGGTATCAGCAAATTGCGTCCTCCTGTTTACGGAAAGCGGCGTGATCGCATTTTACGTCAGGCGCTGGGTTGGGGAGCGCCCAGGTTGCAAACGGCTTTGACTGTGTTGACGGACACGGACTTGTCGCTGCGATCGGCAGATCAGACTGCACCTGCCATGGCGCTGGTCGAGCGCGCTATGATCCGTCTGGCGATGCTGGCCCGTTCGAGTTAATTCCGGTCGGTCTGGTTCAACCAATCGGCAGCAGCGCGCCCTGCCCAGCGTCCGGTCGCCAAGCACCCGGTCAGCAGATAACCTCCTGTCGGGGCCTCCCAATCCAACATTTCGCCTGCGCAAAAAACCCCTGGCTGGCCCCTAAGCATTAGGTCGTCGTTAACTGCGTCCCGACTCACCCCTCCTGCTGTCGAGATCGCCTCGTCCATTGGGCGAAGGGCAGTGTAATGAATTTGCAGTTTTTTTAGACTTTCAACAAGACGATCAGGCTGCCGTGCATCCGCTTTTGTCATTTCATAGAACAGGGCGATTTTTTGAGCAGGCAACCGCAGTTTGGATTTTAACAAATGCGTCAGTGTCGCCTTGGACCTGCTGGCCGAAATACGTGCTTGGATAGCGTTAGGATCGAAATCGGGAAGAAGATCGACGCGCAACGGCGCCCCTTTTCGTAAGGCTGGCGTAAGCGGATACAGGCCGCCACCCTCAAGGCCTTTGTTGGAAAGTATTGCTTCACCCCGGCTTTGCAGTTCGCCTGCCGACCAGAGTACAGATTTCAACGCTGTGCCAAAATGCGGATGCATGTGGTGGCTCCAATCAACCGACAAGGCCGAATTAGATGGGGTAAACGGGTTGAGCGAGACATCTTTTCCGGCAAGCAGGCTGGTCCATTTTCCATCGGATCCCAGCCGCGACCAACTTGCCCCTCCTAGGGCTAGAACCGTTGCGTCGGCGTTTAGGTAAAGAACCCCTTTAGGTGTTTCGAAAATCAAATTCTCACCGTCCCAACCCGTCCAACGGCAACGCGTTCTAATCTGAACGCCGGCTGCGTCCAATCGGGACAGCCAGCTGCGAAGCAAGGGAGAGGCCTTCATAACCTTGGGAAAGACGCGCCCGGTCGAACCTGTGAACAGGTCTTGTCCCAACTATTTCGCCCAATTCTGCACGGCCAGGGCGTCCATCTCGGAAATTACAGGCCATAGCCATGCCGCAGAATCTCCGTAGGCTTCCATTAGTTTCTCAAATGGCTCGTCCTTGGTCAGGTTCAGCCCAGACTTACCGGCCATAAGAAACTTACGGCCCACAGACGGCATTGCCTCGGCTACCAGAACATTGTGACCGGCAAGACTAAGTTGCTCGGCTGCCATCAATCCAGCAGGGCCCGCCCCGATCACCACTGTTTGCGCCATTGTAACCCTCTTGCCATCTGTTCGGATCAGCGCAATTTTTCCATCATGAATGACAGCGATCCGATCTGCCCGCTTTGCGACCGCCCAATACCAGACGGAGGCGGAAGCCTGCACCATCTGATCCCAAAACTCAAAGGTGGCAAGGGCGGGCCCACAGTTCTGTTACATGTGATCTGCCACAAAGAGATTCACGCCACATTGACCGAAGGTGAACTGGCACGCGACTTCAGCTCGGTCGAAACATTGCGTGCCCATCCACGTTTGGCGAAATTCTTGAATTGGGTTCGCAAACGCCCACCTGGGTTCCGATCAAAAGTACCTGGAAAACGACGGGGGCGTTGATCAACCTGGCAAAACTGGGTCACCAAACGCATCTTTGGTCGGTTGCATCAACCCAGCGACTTCAATGCCCAAATAATCTGGCACATTTGAAAACTGAACACCCGGTATGTGCTGAAACTCGATTGTTGTATACGGACGTTTCCACAACCACTCGCGGTTTTTTACTGACCAGATATCGGGTTCAGGCGGGTTGTCAGATGAGAAGGCATAGAAATGCAGGTCAAACCCATAAGGTTCCACGTCTTGAATTGACAACAAACGCATTCCCATTTCCCGGCAAAATGCATCCTCAGCACCAATATCCCCGGTGCGTAGAGTTACCTGACCAATACACGCCTTTTCAAAAGGCGCAGAGGGATCAGCCGCCACCTGCAGTCGATTGTCCTTGAAATCATGCTGCAACAGCTCAATCGAAAACCCTTCTGGGTCGCTCAAATGGCACATGTAACCAATGTCCAGAAACTGATGTGGCGATCCAACTTGAAAGCCCTGATCACGTAATTGAGCCTGCGCCAAGTCCACGTCCGGCACCGTTATCCCAATCTTCCAGTATCTTTGACCCCTATCATGATTATATCCACCACCGCCGGGTATCAGTAATAAATCAGCGTCTTGGCCGGTATAGCCGACTCGCCGATTGGCGCCCTCGGCCTTGACGGTCATGCCCAATGCATTCTGGTAGAACTCCGCCAGTTTCACCGGGTCGGCCACCCGCAGGCACAATGCTGCAATCCTCATTGGCACAACCTGGCAATTCCCGAAGCGACAATGGGGTCAGCCACTAACCTGTCGGCCACTAGGTCACGAGCAGTTGGCAAAAGGTTTTCGGGGTCGACAACCCGATCTACCAAACCGAATTCATATGCCTCGACCGCCGTTATTTTTTGTCCGGCCATCAATATCAACTTAGTCCGAGCCGGTCCGATCAGGGCAGCCATGCGCTTCGGGTCCGAAGGCTGGGGCAGAAAACCCAACTTCATCACCGGATAGAAGATTTTGGCTGCAGGCACTGCTATCCTTAAATCGCAGGCTAAAACCATGCCGTTTGCCCCGCCGGCAAGAGTTCCGTTCAATGCTGCAACTGTCAGGCAAGGCAAGTCTGCAATGGTTCCGGACAGGCGTTCCCACAAATCTGATGTCGTAAGTCCTGCCCGCGCCTCTTCAATGTCCGCGCCCGCGCTAAAGACGCGGCCTGCTCCTGTCAGGATAAGGGCACGAGCTTCTTGTGCAGCTTCGGCAATGCGCAACAATTCTTCGAGCATTGAGCCCGTCAGCGCATTCGCTTTTCCGGGGTTATTCAGCGTAACGGTCCAAAGCCCGTCGTCTTGTTGCAAGTCAATCACGTCAAACCAACCCGCTTGCGAATTTCCTCCTCCCGAAGAGAGATTTCCGTTCCAAGAAATTCATCTGCGTCCGTGGAACACATCCATAGCAATGCACGCGCCGGCCAATCCGCCGGAATGTGTACATCCCAGTCTAACTGGCTGACCGGGTTGATCCCACTTGCCTTGATTATGCGCTGCATGTCCGTAGCAACAGTACCCGGCGATAAGCCCATAGCACGGATGCCGTGCTGCGACTCTTCAAGATGAAGGCATTCCGTCAACATCTTTGCCCCAGCTTTCGATGCGCAATAGTGGCTCCATGCTTCCACCGGGTTCGAAGCAGCTCCTGATGATATAGTCAGTACTGTACCCCCACCGGCAGCTCGCATAAGCGGCAAAACTGCGCGCATTCCGTAAAAGATACCCTTTAAGTTGATATCAATGGCCTGTCCCCACGCCGCGACATCTGCGTTAGACAAATGGAATATGGGGTCGATGACACCTGCATTTCCAACCAGAACGTCAAGACGCCCGAATCGGTCCACGCAATCTGCAACGGCTTGTTCCACCTGCGAAAAGTCACTGACATCGCAAGACAGAGCTATGGTATTGTCACCCAAAGCCGAGGCCAAAGCATCAATCTGATCGTGACTGCGCGCAACAAGCGCCACGTTGGCTCCGGCTGCAGCAAAAACGCGTCCAGCTTCTGCTCCGATCCCTCGGCTAGCACCGGTAATAAGTACGGTTTTCCCTTGCATTTGCATCGTCTAATCCCAATCCTTTGAAATTGCATAAAGTCCTACCGCGCAAATGGGGAAAGGGTCCACCCCTTGCCCCTTGACGATCCCCATTACAGGCACGACCATGCAGCAAATTTAAAAAATGAAGGACCCCCTATGTCTGTTTTTCTTCGCCGCAGTTGCGGCGCCGCTTTGGCTTATGCCATTACGACCCAAAGCGCATTCGCTGATTTAACCGCTAATGATGTCTGGTCCGACTGGCAGGCTTATTTGGGCGGAATGGGCTACACCGTGACAGGTGATCAAAGCGTTTCCGGTAATGTCACAACCATCACAGATTTCATCATCAGCTTGGCTGTTCCCGAGTCTTCCGATTCGGTGCAAATGACCATTCCCGAAGTGACATTAACCGAAAATGGTGATGGCACCGTTCAAATCGTTTACCCAGAGAGCTTTCCCGTTACAATCTCTGGTGGTGGCGAAGGCGATAGTTTTTCGGGTGATTTGCTTTACACGAACAAGGACCTGAACATAGTCGTTTCTGGCTCGCCCGATGACATGGCTTACAACTATTCTGCCGCCAGTATGGGATTTGTTGTGAATGCCTTGGACCTCGAGGGAGAAGATATTCCTGAGGACTCAGTCGATGCAAGCCTTGAGATCACTGACGTATCGGGCAATGCCCGCATGCAGATCGGCGAAAATCGTGACATTGTACAAAGCATTACTGCTGCCGGCTTGGCTTACAAACTTGTCGTACAAGACCCGGAAACCGGCCACGATATCAACATAAACGGCAGGTTAGAGCAGTTGGCATTTGACGGAACGACGATAATTCCAGCAATATTCGACGCTGCGGACATCAAAGCCATTTACGAGGCCGGCTTTGCGGTAAATGGAGCGTTTTCGTACACCTCCGGAAGTACGGATATTGAAGGTGTCTCCGAAGATGAGACCTTCTCTATGAGCAGCTCTTCGAAAGGCGGTCGCTTTTCCGGCAGTATAGACGCCAAGCGTCTTGCTTATGAAGTGTCGCAAACAGGCACGAAACTCGCGATGACCATGTCGGAATTGCCTGTGCCCGTCGAAATCAATGCCGCCAACACAGCGATGGTAATCGAAGTACCTGTTTTGGCAACGGAAGAAGTTCAACCTTTCGCTTTTAGTCTGAACTTGAATGATTTTACAATGTCGGACGTTCTTTGGGGCATGTTTGATCCTACCGGCGCTCTACCACGGGACCCGGCGACCATCGCCTTAAATACCTTGGGTACTGCTAAGATTTTGATCGACTTCATGGACCCGGAAGTCAGCGAACAGATTGAATCAGGACAGCTAGAGCCTGCAGAACTGCATTCGCTGAAAATCAAAGAGCTTTTGATCTCAATGGTGGGCGCAAATCTCACCGGGGATGGGGATTTTACCTTCGATAACACCAATACCCAGGAATTCGGTGGGATGCCTGCGCCGACAGGAGAGTTGAACCTGCAACTAGTGGGCGCCAACGCTTTGATCGATAAGCTTATCGCGATGGGCTTTGTGTCCGAGAGCGATGCAATGGGCGCCCGAATGATGATGGGACTCATGGCTGTTCCAGGTGAGGAACCGGATACGCTGAACTCAAAGATCGAATTCACCGAAAACGGTCAAATCTTGGCTAACGGTCAGCGTATCAAGTGATTTTCGGCTTTGGAAGGACTGAAAACACAGCCCTTCGTGACAGGCCGTGCCTATCCTGTGCGCGGCTTTTTCTTTGGAGTCCAATTTCACTAACACTGACGCAAATCAAAAAGGGTTCCTGCCACTGACACCAACTACAATTAGCTTGCAGGTCTTGCAGGCTGGTCAGTCCAAGGCTAGGTCCAATGGCACCACACCCGGAGGCCTTATGACCCAAACACCAGAAGAGATCAGCATTAATCTGCTGGATGCAGCCCGTAAAGCCGGAGCCGAAGCCGCGGATGCGATTGTTATTGATGGGTCTTCCGTTTCAGTCGATGTGCGCGAAGGTGCGTTGGAACATGCTGAGCGTTCGGAAGGCACAGATTTGGGATTGAGGGTTTTTCTGGGTAACCGACAAGCCATTGTATCCAGTTCTGATAGCCGTCCAGAAACAATTGCTGCGATGGCAGAACGTGCTGTGGCTATGGCCCGCGAAGCCCCCGAGGATCCGTTTTCCGGCTTGGCAGACCCTTCACAGCTGACTTCAAATTGGGATTTGAACGCTCTGGAGCTGTTTGATCCAACTCCTGAACCCAGCGCGGAATCTCTGTTGAAGGACGCATTGGCAGCCGAAGCCGCTGCTCGCGCAGTTTCAGGAGTGACACAAGTATCAGACGCCGCTGCGGCTTATGGGACGCACCGCGTTCATCTGGCCGCTACAAACGGGTTCTCCGGTGGTTACATGCGCAGCAGTCGCTCGACCTCCTGTGTTGCTATCTCGGGCGAGGGCACGGGGATGGAGCGGGACTATGACGGTGACAGTCGAAGCTTCCAATCAGACCTGCGCGATCCTGCCGAAATCGGTCGCACCGCTGGTCAACGGGCTGTCGAAAGAACCGGCGCGCGAAAACCCGAAACGGGTTGCTTTCCAGTTTTATTCGATGAACGCATTTCATCTTCACTAATCGGACATCTTTTGGCTGCCTGCAATGGTGCCGCGATTGCGCGTGGGGCATCATGGTTGAAAGACTGTTTGGGACAACAGGTCCTGCCAGAACATCTGTCGCTGGTCGAAGACCCCCACCGCCCACGCATTTCCGGCTCGCGCCCGTTCGACGCTGAAGGATTGCCAACCCAACAGCGGGCCATCGTTGAGAATGGCATTTTAACGGGCTGGACACTTGATCTGTCCAGCGCACGCAAACTGGGCATGGACTCAACGGGAAACGCAGCACGCGGTGTATCCGGACCTCCATCGCCCAGCAACTGGAACCTGAATCTGACACAGGGAACCCAGAGCCGATCGGATTTGATGAGAGACATGGAAACCGGTCTTTTGGTGACCTCCATGATTGGATCGACGATCAACCCTAATACAGGCGATTACTCCCGCGGTGCGTCTGGTTTTTGGGTCGAAAACGGGGAAATTAGTCACCCAATCAACGAATGTACCATTGCTGGTAATCTTCGGGAAATGCTAATGCGCATCATTCCGGCCAACGATGCACGATGCTACCTGTCGCGGGTTGTGCCTTCTATTCTGATCGAAGGGATGACTCTTGCCGGCAACTGATTTGTCCTTGCTGATTGAAGCGGCGTATGAAGCAGGAAAAATCGCTACGCGATATACCGGACCTCGCGCGAAGCGCTGGGATAAGCCCGGAGGTGCGGGGCCAGTGACCGAGGCAGATCTTGCGGTGAATGAGATGCTGAAACGCGATCTGTCATCAAATCGGCCCGACTATGGCTGGTTAAGTGAAGAGACTGAGGATTCGTCCGATAGACTGAACCGCGAAAAGGTATTTATCATCGATCCAATCGACGGCACGCGAAACTTCGTCGAAGGTTCCCGAACCTGGGCGCATTCCATTGCCGTGGCCGAGCACGGCGAAGTCACCGCTGCCGTTATTTATCTGCCAATGCGCAATCTGATTTATGCTGCAGCCAAAGGTCAAGGCGCTACCCTGAATGGGGAACCGATACAGACCTCGGACCCAGGCATTATGCATGAAGCAGAAATTCTGGCCGCGAAACCCAATCTAGATCCACGCCACTGGCAATCCGGAAACGTTCCGGTATTCGTCAAAGCGTACCGCCCTTCGCTTGCCTATCGCATGGCACTGGTCGCTCAGGGCAGGTTTGACGGGATGTTGACCCTTCGTCCAAGTTGGGAGTGGGATATTGCAGCCGGAGACCTTATTCTACGCGAAGCAGGTGGCCTTTGCACCGACCGGCTTGGCCAAGACCTGCGCTTCAACAACGCCCATCCCCGCCTAAACGGAGTAGTCGCGGCGGGACCTAACCTGCATGGTCAGATTTTCATCCATCTTGACCCAAGGGGACCGGGATTGCCGGGATGAGCAAACCGCGCTCTCTCAGCCTTGCGGCCTATCGTGTCCTGTCCTGGGGTGTGCCAACTAAAACTGCAGGGACCCAAACACCTCGACCCGATGGTGAATTGTTGTGGGTTCACGTGAACGATCCCGGCAGGATTCGCGTTGTCGATGATTTTTGTCGCAGGTTATTGTTGCTGCGGCCGGAGTTATCTTTGTTACTGACAGCTCCATCCGGCGTCGACGTGTCCACTTGGGAAGATTGTATAGCTTCGCCGATTAATTTACCCACGGATCAGACTGGGGCTGCTCGTGCCTTTTTGGACCATTGGCGTCCTGATATGGGCATCTGGATCGGTGGCGGCGTGACGCCCAATATCGTTACCCAGGCCAATGAACGTGAAGTCCCACTCATCCTTGTCGAGGCGAGCGTGGACGTGAAAGTCGCGCCGGGTGGGCGCTGGTTACCGGATATCAGTCGATATACTCTCAACTGCTTTTCAAAAATTTTGGCGACTTCCGAAAAAACTGCACGGCAAATTCGCCGGCTAGGTATTCAAAACAGCAAGATCGCTGTCTCACCACCCCTTCGGATCAACCCGAACCCACGACCATGGCCTGAAGACGAGTTAATCGAAACCAACCACGCATTGGCGGGTCGCCCAGTTTGGCTGGCAGCTTGGGTTCAAGACAATGAATTCATCTCCGTTCTCACTGCGCACCGTCAGGCAATGCGAATGCTCCCGCGTTTGGCGTTGGTTCTTCATGTCGCCGACGGGTCCGAAATGGTCCAGCTTACGGACAGACTATCATCTATGGACCTGCGTTGCGCCAATTGGGATGATGGACAATTGATCGAAGACAGCACGCAAGTCATCCTGTTTTCGGACCCCGAAGACCTTGGCTTGTGGCATCGGATATCGTCGTTGACCTTTATGGCAAACTCGCTTGAGCGGGGCATGGGAGGACATGATCCGTTGATCTCGGTCGCTCTGGGATCCACTGTCATCCACGGGCCCCATGTGGAAAGACATCAGGATGCTTATGACAGGTTGGACAAGGCTGGCGCAGCTTTGAAGATCGCGTCTGCCTCTGAGCTGGGTGACGGTATCGTCGCGTTAATGGCACCGGATCGTGCGGCGGAAATGGCGCTGGCCGGTTGGGCGGTTGTAACGGAGGGGGCGCCACAGGTCGACCAGTTGACAGAATTCGTTCAAAATGAACTGGACTCGCAGAGAACCCAAGATGCGCGCACCTAATTTTTGGAATACCAGCCCCGACAAGCTTGACGTGCGCGCCCGTCTTCTAGCCCCAATTGGGCGAGTTTATGCTGCAGCAACAGCGCGCCGGATTGCGTCTGAGCAAGGGCTAACCCCAGGCGTTCCAGTAATCTGCATTGGCAACTTGCATGCTGGCGGGACAGGCAAGACACCGACTGCGATCTGGGTACTGGAACAATTACGCGATGCCTGGCACAACCCCCATGTTGTCACCCGCGGCTACGGCGGTTCATTGAAAGGTCCCGTTCAAGTCGATCCAGCTCGTCACAGCGTCGCTGAGGTCGGCGACGAGCCGCTGTTGCTTGCGTCCTTTGCCGACGTTTGGGTCGCCAAAGACCGTGCTGCCGGCGCTCGTGCAGCCGCAGAATCCGGTGCTTCGGTCATCGTATTGGACGACGGTTTTCAAAACCCATCTGTGAAAAAGGATTTCTCGATCATTGTGGTCGACGCCGAACGTGGTTTCGGTAACGGGCTGTGCCTTCCCGCCGGACCTTTGAGAGAACCCGTGAGTGTCGGGCTTAAAAGAGCGGACCTCTTACTGTCGTTGGGCGGGGCAAATGCTCAGGATAAGTTTTCTGCTCAATGGGACGCTAAAGTGAAAGTTCCACGCGCTACCGGACAGTTGACTCCGTTGCAAACCGGCATGGATTGGGCCGATACTCCTGTTCTTGCCTTTGCAGGTATCGGATATCCCGAGAAATTCTTTCAGACCTTGCGCCAGCAAGGTGCGCAGTTGTTACGAGCCGAAGCGCTTGATGACCATCAACTTCTAACTCCGGCCTTGATGGGGCGGCTGGAGAATGACGCTCGAGAAATCGGCGCGCAATTAGTGACAACTGAAAAAGATGCGGTACGCCTGCCCGCCGCTTTTCGCAGTAAAGTCGTAACGCTTCCTGTCCGGCTACAGGTAGACGAAGCCGAACAGGTTAAGGAAATGTTGCTGGGTGTTGCACCGCCGCCGTAACGATGTCTTAGGTCGGGTGGCGACCCTTAGGTAAGGGCAGCCACTTTTGAACTCAGCTGCCCAGTTCGCTTTCGATCAGCTTTTTGAATTCTTCGTAGGATTGGTTGTCAACTTTTTTGCCGTTGACGATGAATGACGGCGTTGCCCGAATGTCATCACGCTCAGCGTTTTCCTGATACCATGCAACCAACGTTTGAGCGCGCGTACCGTCTTGCAAACAAGCGTCAAGTTGCTTGTTGTCGATTCCAGCTAGGCGGCCAATTTTGCGAAGCTCATCCACGATTTCGGTCGGTCCACCTGCGCGCGTCCATTCCGACTGCCCTTCGTAAATCAAGTCTGTGATGCCAAAGAATTTTTCAGGCCCGGCACAGCGCGCTACCATCGAGGCCCACAAACCATAGCGGTCGAAGTAAACCTCACGATAAGTGAACTTGACCTTTCCGGTGTCAATAAAATCCTTCTTGAGCTTCTTGTACGCCCCTTGGTGGAAATTCGCGCAGTGCGGACAGGTATAGGACGCATATTCGATTATCTCGACGGGCGCGTCAGCGGCCCCCTGAACCATTTCGACAATAGTCGAAGTATCCAGATCAGCCTCTTGTGCTTCAGCACTGCCAATTAACGTGGGCGCTGGTGTCGAATTCGGCAAAGTTAACCAATAGCCGCCCGCGGCTACGGCTACGACCGCACAGATTACAGTTGCAATACGGCTCATTCTAAGCCCTTTCTTAGTGTTTCTGTTTGGATAAAACGTTCCGGCCAAGACGTTCAAGGGCCGCGCGTAAATCCACATCATTTACGTCACGCGACACTTTATCAGCCTCAGCTGCGATTTCAGGTGCGATTTCAGGATTTTCCTGTTTCGGTTTGTGGTCGAAGCTGGCCTGCCCATCTGCGAATCCCGTCGGAGCGGTCTGGGTAATTCGGATATTGGTTATTGCACTAAACCCATAGACCGCATTCACGCGTTCTCGAATTTGTTCCTTTTGCATATCCAGTATCGGGCCCTGAGGTCCGGTCGTAAGCACGGTCAGAGTAGCCCCAAAATTGCCATTGCCATACCCTACTTTCACCGGTCGGGCGATCGCGGCAATGTCTTGGCCCACAATTTCAGCCCAATGGGTAAGCAAACGCGAAACGGCAAACCCGCGGCTCTCGCCAGCGCGCCGAATTTGATCGTTCAGCAAGGTTGCGGTGCGCTTGAACCCGCGGGTAGAAGAACGTCTGCTTTGCATCTGGTTTCCAACTTTTCCGCGCCTATTGTAATGGGTGATGGCCACGGCGCCAGCGAAACTCGACAGGAAGATAGATAAAACTTGCGTGACCCCGCTGAATCAGACGTTAGTACCGCTTTGCTGAGGTGGTACGACTACCATGCCAGAGCCATGCCATGGCGTGTTGCGCCAATGGATCGTGTCGCAGGATGTGTACCCGACCCTTACCGGGTCTGGCTATCCGAAGTCATGCTACAACAGACAACCGTTGCCGCCGTTCGCGAATATTTCGTCCGCTTTACAACGCGCTGGCCAGACGTAAAGGCTCTGGCGGCTGCTCCCGACGATCAGGTCATGGCTGAATGGGCCGGTTTGGGTTACTACGCCCGCGCCCGCAACTTGTTAAAATGCGCACGGGTAATAGCAACTGTCTACGACGGGAAATTTCCAAGCAGCTATGAAGCCTTGACGAAACTACCGGGCATAGGCCCGTACACCGCTGCAGCGATTGCCGCGATAGCATTTGATCGGCCTGAAACCGTAATGGATGGCAACGTTGAGCGCGTTATGGCCAGGCTGTTTGACATTCATGACCCTTTACCAGGTTCAAAGCCCAAACTGAAGAAAAGGGCTGCCGAGCTTACACCGGATGAACGTCCGGGTGATTATGCCCAGGCCGTCATGGATTTGGGCGCCACCATTTGCTCACCTAAGTCGCCAGCTTGTGGCGTTTGCCCAGTTCGAACATGGTGCCGTGCCCAGTCTGCTGGCTCACAATTCGAGTTGCCCAAAAAGTCCCCTAAAAAACCAAAACCGACCCGGCACGGCCACCTGTACATTGCACGGCGAAACGATGGTGCATTGCTTTTGGAACGCAGGCCGGAAAAAGGTTTGCTCGGTGGCATGCTGGGATGGCCTGGATCAGACTGGTCCGAAACCCCTGTGCCTGCGCCACCCTTTCCGGCAGATTGGACCGAGTTGAGGGGCGAGGTCCGCCACACTTTCACGCACTTTCATTTGATACTGCGCATTTGGACCGCAAACTTACCTGACGGAACCATTCCAGAAGGTTTGATCATTCTGGACAAACACAATTTTCGCCCGAATGATCTTCCTACCGTGATGCGCAAAGCCCATTCCCTTTGGCGCGGGCAATAGGTCACTGCGAATTAATTGGGGCGAACTAGACTGCCCACTCCAGGTACGGAGCACTAGGATGATCGAGCCAAACAAATTGTCACGCTGGCGAACTGCATTGCCTTTCTGGGCCTCGTTCCTTCTGATTCCTGTCATCTGGATTTCGGCAATTGCTGGGGGATGGTGGATTCTTTTGGTTCCACTGTCCACTTGGTGGGCCTATGCCGTGCTGGATCATTTTGTTGGCCTGAATCTGGATAACGCTATCCCTGAAACACCTGATGGTCAGCTACGCTGGTACATCCTTTTAACCAACGCCTGGGCACCTGTTCAATTCATCACTCTGTACGGGCTAATCTGGTATGTGAGCGGGTCGCAAACACTGTCATCGCTGGAAAAGATCGGTGTGTTTTTCGGCATGGGCGTGATTTCAGGCACAATTGGGATCAATTACAGCCACGAGTTGATGCATCAATCGGACAAGCTTGAACGATGGCTGGCGGATATTCTGCTCGCCATGGTACTCTATTCTCATTTCCGGTCCGAGCACCTTTTGGTTCATCATCGCTATGTTGGAACTCCACACGACCCAGTAACTGCGCGTTACAACGAAGGGTTTCACCGCTTTTACCCTCGTGTCTTGAGGCAAAGCCTTGTTTCCGCGTTCCGAGCCGAGCAACAAAAACTGGCCCGGAAAGATTTGCCTTGGACCGACAAGACTAATCCATTCTGGCGATACTGGATTCTGCAGGGCAGCATGCTTTTGTTGGCGCTTGCTGTCGGTGGCTGGGCCGGACTAGGCCTGTTTCTGGTCCAGGCTGGCACTGCAATCTGGCAACTGGAATTGGTTAACTACGTCGAACATTACGGGTTAACTCGTAAATATTTGGGCGACGGAAAGTACGAACATGTACGCCCGCGGCATTCCTGGAATTCTTCCCAAAAAGCCTCAAACTGGCTACTGATCAATCTTCAGCGCCATTCTGACCACCACTACAAGCCGAACCGCAGATTTCCTTTGTTGCAACACCATTCACAGGACGCAGCACCGCAGCTCCCTTACGGTTATCCCGTCATGACAGTCGCTGCTATGATCCCACCACTTTGGAGACGTGTCATGAACCCCAGGGTACAAGCCTGGAGGCAACAATATTACCCTGAGATCACGAACTGGCGCCCTTACAACAATGCTCAAAACCCGGCACCTAGGACTTAGGTCAAGCCCGTTTCACCCAGATGGATTGTCAGCGGATCGTAAAACCCAGATATCCATCGGCAGGCTAACGCCACGGACTGTTTGTTGATTCAAGGCGACAAAACCAGACATTGTTTGTTGTGTACTGGGAGTTTCCTTAGATGATTGCAATCTAACCGCGTCGCTTATGACGACACGGGCGCTGTACTCGCGCGTCATCGCCTCCAGCTTGGCTGCAACATTGACCGCATCGCCAATTACAGCAAATTCCAAACGGTTTGCGCCAATATCGCCCAATACTACGGAGCCATAGTGGACACCAATTCCAACGGCAATTTCAGGCTCCCCGGCGCGGACGCGCTCCAGGTTCCAGCGATCAATGACCCCTACCATAGCTTTTGCACAGGCCAGAGCGTTACTGGCATCCAAAGGCGTTGGAACCGGCGTCCCGAAAGTCGCCATTAAACCATCCCCCAAATATTTGTCCAACGTACCGTGGTGACGAAAAACCTCGGTCTCCATTCTTGCGTGAAATCCGCGCAGAACTTCGATCACGTCGTAAGGATCGCGACCAGCCGCAAAGTTTGTGAACCCGACGATATCGATGAACAATACAGCGACGTTTTCTTTCCGAACCTGCTTTAGCGGTTCGTCATTCTGACTCAGCGCATCAACCACGTTGGGTGAAAAATATCGGGAAAGGTTGGCCCGTTCGCGTTCCAGACCGGCATTGCTCATCAATAGCCGATTGAGACGTTGCATCGAAACGCCCAGCGTCACGGCCACCATCACAAAGACTATGACCTGTTGAACCCGCTGCGGCACCATAAAGCTGTTGGGGTCAAGCATCTCTGCCACGTCAGGATATCCTTGCAAAGCTTCGGCCACTCGCTCGCTGATTCCAGGAATTGGCGACGCAACCCACCAGGCAATGACCCAGCCAATCGTCCACATTCCTGCAGTCCAGGTTCCGATGGCCACTACCGTTCGCCAGGAATAAGCCAGCGTTCCAGCCGCCAAGATGATAAAGAAGTACTGGAAATTGTCGAACCTGTACTGCATGGCCAAGGGCCGAACATCATCGCTGAACGGGTTGGGAACGATCATGGCCGTTGTCATGATCAGAAGGTCCAGAAAGATCAACAGCAACTCTGTTCTTGATTGTCCAACTCGACCAGCGCGGCGGATCAACCATCCATTCGCGCAAATCAACAGAAGAATGAAGTGATACCACAACACTTCCCAATGCGGGTTTAGAAAGATCAGCAAAACACCGGTCAGACCCATTGCAATCCATCTGGCCCGCACCGCCAGTTCCAGCCCTTCCTGCTTATGCCGTTCCAGCGCGGCCTCGGTATATTTGTTGTCCAGATCAAACTTGTCTGGCTGGGTAAGAAATATCCTATCGATACGGGATTGGCGGGCGCTTATGTCGGTCATTGCCTTAATCTCCCATACGGGCTTTCAGTTTCTACACTATGCAACCACCACTGGCGCAAAAACAAAAGACCCCGCCGTAGCCGGCGGGGCAAGGCTTAGTGCCATGTGTCAGGCCACAGGCACCGGCGGTATTGGTGAAATCAGTTGTGCATCTCAGCTCGGATTTGTTGGCGCAACACATCGATCGGCACAGTTTTGCCATCTCGCTTGAAACACCAATAAGTCCAGCCGTTGCAGGAAGGCGCATTTTCCAGATGCGCGCCCACCTGATGGATCGAACCCTTTACGTTGTCGCCAACAAGCGTGCCGTCGGCCCTGACCTTGGCCTTGTGGCGCTGGTTCATGGAATAAAGCTCTTCGCCCGGGCGAAGCATGCCGCGTTCGACCAGTTGACCAAAGGGTACACGTGGCTCAGCACGTTTGCTGGCGCTGACTTCAAGCGCTTCTCGGTCAAATTTGCGAACCTTGGCGATGCGCTTTTCCGCAACCTTACGATAACTTTCTTCCCGCTCGATCCCGATAAACTCGCGGCCCAGCATCTTGGCGACTGCTCCGGTCGTTCCAGTTCCAAAAAACGGGTCCAGGACAACATCTCCCGGGTTTGTCGAACCGATCAAAACACGGTGCAACAAAGATTCGGGCTTTTGCGTTGGGTGCGCCTTGTCACCATTTTCATCCTTAAGCCGCTCATGCCCAGTACAGATTGGCAACACCCAATCACTACGCATTTGCACACCTTCGTTAAGTGCTTTTAGCGCATCGTAGTTGAACGTGTACTTGGCTCCCTCGCGCTTGGAAGCCCAGATCATGGTTTCATGGGCGTTAGTAAACCGCTTGCCTCGAAAATTGGGCATAGGATTCGATTTGCGCCACACGACATCGTTTAATATCCAGTACCCCGCGTCTTGAAGGGCCGCACCGACACGGAAAATATTGTGATATGATCCGATCACCCAGATCGCGCCGTCGGGTTTGAGTAGTCGATGAGCAGCCTTCAGCCATTCTCGCGTGAATTGATCGTAAACGGCAAAGCTCGAAAATTGGTCCCAATGATCGTCAACCGCATCCACCTGGCTGTTGTCTGGTCTATGCAACTGACCTTTGAGTTGCAGGTTATAGGGCGGGTCCGCAAATATCAGGTCAATCGATGCTGCGGGCAGACTGTTCATCGCTTCGATGCAGTCGCCGGATAGAATCGAGTTTAAAGGGAGCGCGGATGCGCCCTTTGTCTTGGTCGTTGTCATTTCACTGCCTCAGTTCCACGGCGCTTTTGCGCTCATTTGGTTGAGACAAGGATGAGTCAAAGTCGATTCGCCGTCAATTTCTTTTTTGAATCAGAGACTTACAATTTACTCTTGATACAATATATTGTGGACCGGCTTGAAAGAAACTCTATGATGTGGGGTCGCACCAAGATTTCGCAGCGCTTCGCGATGCTGTTTTGTCGGATAACCCGCGTTCGCCTCCCATCCATAACCCGGATGCTGTTGCGCCAAATCCACCATCAGCTTGTCACGCCAGTTCTTTGCGACAATTGAAGCGGCCGCAATCGAGAGTGATTGCGCATCCCCTTTAACCACCGCCTGAGACGGAACGCGAATGTCACGCGGAATCATGTTTCCGTCGATCAGCAGAAAATCTGGCGTCGGGGTCAACGCTTTCACAGCACGCACCATCGCAAGATGTGACGCTTGCAAGATGTTCAACTCATCAATCTCGGTCACAGATGCCTCGGCTATGGAAATTTGGGCACGGTTGTGAAGCTCTGCGTCCAATGCGGCCCGACGCTTGGCAGTCAGCTTCTTTGAATCATTCAAACCTTCGGGGATGTCCACCGGATTCAAAATTACGGCCGCAGCTACAACCGGGCCGGCCAAAGGGCCCCGACCTACTTCATCAACACCAGCGATCCTGACACGCCCACCCGCCAGTAGTGCTTGTTCCAGCTCGTAATTCGGTTTCATCATCCACCTAGGCAAATCGCGTTTTAACAAAACCTGCAAGGCGAAAGAGGGGATGACAACAGCCACCCCCTCCCGACGCGACGCTTCTGCGGTGTCGCTCCTGCTCGATATTCGCAATCAATAAACGACGCGATAACCGTATTGGCGCAAGCAGGCGGGTTCGTAGGCTCGTTTTACCTTTTTCCCGTTCCAGAAGCCAACCTCGCATTGGCTCGGCAATTTTTTTGCATGCTTGTAGTATTTGCTCAGGCAATTTGGCCCCAGCAAAGGCCGGGAATTCGAATAATTGTCATACGTGCGTAAGCAGCGCCGAGGTAGGTCGTATCGCGCCACACGATCCGGTAATGGGCGTACACTTGGATATCTTCTACTGGGCTTATTGTATTTAAGACGCGGGGCGCGGGTTATCGCTTGTTTGCGTTCCCGCCGTTCCTGCTTGGAATAATGGTGCAAGGCTGCTCCTACGATGGCAATGGCTGCTAATCCACCCAAAATATCCTTGGCGTCGGCAGCCCGTGCCTTGGAGGCTGAGATGCCCGTGACGATGACGGCTGTAGCGACGATCAGAGCGATGAATTTACGATGCATGGTGCATGTCCTTTCGGATGTTCCAGTGACCCGCAACGGGCCGTGTAAATGATGCTCTGACTCTGTGGCCGGCCCCTTTGGACACACAATAACAGCTGATTGATATCGGATAGCGGTAGCTAAAAGTCATTGAGGATATTGAATATCGACCGGGCCCATGCGCAGGATGCAGCCTATGAAACACATCCTCTCTTCTCTGGCCGCCTTGGCCTTGGTAACGCTGAGCACCGCGGCTTCTGCCGCCGACTGCTACGCGGATTACAAAGCCAAACAGGACGATCCTCTGCGCCTGCACTATGGCATTATGAAAGTGTCAGCGTGCGACAAGGGACAAGCGACAAAGGAAGTTTCCAAGCGGCTCAAGTCTTCTGGTTGGACCCTGCTGAACGTGATGTCCGTTTTCGGAGCGGAAGGTTTGGATCAAAGGAAGGAAAATGCCGGAAAATACTATCTCCGTTACTGAGGCGCGCAGGTCAGGTGTGAGACTGGTCGGGGTAGGTATCGCCGCGATCGTTTTAATCCTGATCACTGCGGCAGCCTTCTTATTTTGGACGCTACCTGACGCCAATGCCTTTAACGCACGGGTTGAACGACTGTTTGTAGAAAGCGACCTGACTGCGCAGGCCGAAATCCGCCTATTGGAGATACTTGCGCAGTCCGGAACCGCATTTGCGGACACTCTGTCCAGTTATCGGATGGTGATTTTTGTTCTGTTGGTCTTTGCCAGCGCCATGCTGATTACTGCATTGGTGTTCCTTGTTATGCTGGTTCTGTTGAACCGTCGCATGGCGCAGATAGAACGCACCGGTATTCAGGTGACATCGTTGTTAATTAGCCGCGAGGAAAACACGGTTTACCTGAACAACATGGATTTTCGCCTTACCCCCGCGGCGATGGAAACGCTCTCGGTTTTGGCGGAGTCTCGTATGGACGACGAAGTACTTTCCGGCGCACAAATCGAAGCCGTTATTTCAGGCCGGGACGCTGCAGATTGTGACGAAGCCGCTGGAGCCACACGAATAAAACGCCTGCGCGATGCGTTGGGAAACCAAATGGTCAGCGAGTTGCTGGTGAAGAACATCGCAAAGAGGGGCTACATGCTGTCGATCGAAAAAGATGTGATCCAGATGATCTGAGCTTGCCTGAAACGGTAAATTCCACGTCACGCCCCTTGGAATTGGTCCTGAAAGAACCCATCCTAATAATGCCCTAGCAGTGGAGGCTGATGATGAACGTCCATGCCACGCCAAGGACTAAAGGCTACGGGATTTCCGTTGAAACTCTGCCAGATCGTATTGCGATCTATCGCGGAGACGTGTTGCTGGCGGAAAGCAGCAATGCCAAAGTAATGTACGAAACTAGATTACCACCCGCGATCTATGTCCCGCGCTCAGACCTTTGTGTTGAACTAAGTGCTGAAACCGATTTACAGACTTTTTGTCCGTTCAAAGGCACTGCCACCTATCACGATATCAACTTATCGGGGGAACGGCTTACTAACTCGATTTGGGCTTACGAGGACGCCCTGCCAGAGAGCGCAGCCATACAGGGCCATATTGGGTTCCTGCCGAGTGCCTACACACACATTGATTTGGGCGACAATACCCTGCGCGATCCGGAAGATGGAAACATTAGCGGTCCATTGATCGATTGGTTAATGCGCGGTGCGTCCGACATAAAAACAGCGGAAGAGTTCACCAAAGCTTTATCGGAAAAAATGTTGGAACATGGAATCGCTCTCCAACGACTTAGCGTCTTGGTTTGGTCGTTGCACCCATTGATCGCCGGCAAACACCATATTTGGGAAAAGGATACGGCCGAGATTTCGACCAATGTCCCAACATACGAAATTCATGACCATCCTGCGTTTATTAACAGCCCGTTGCGGCATGTCTCGAATGGTTTGGGTGGAGTACGACAACGTCTCAATGTCGAGCATCCCAACAACAGCTTTCCAATCATGGAAGACTTACGCGCCAAGGGCGGTACTGATTACGTAGCGATGCCGCTGCCATTCTCGGATGGTCGCATCAATGTACTTACATTGACCAGCGACCATCCCAAGGGTTTTACCACTGAAAATCTGGGGCTAGTGTTTGAATGCTCAGCTGTTATCGCTCGGTTCTACGAAGTGTTTATGCAGCGCGAAAACGCAAAGGTTCTGCTGGAAACATATGTCGGCAAGCGGACGGGAACGCGTGTTTTGGGTGGAGAGATTCGCCGCGGCGACGGTGACGACATCGACGCGGCTATTATGTTTTGTGACTTGCGAAACTCGACCATTCTTGAGGAAAAACTTGGGCGGGGCGCCTACATCAACCTATTGAATGAATTCTTCGAGACAGTATCTGGCATAGTGCACCAAAACGACGGTGAAGTTCTGAAGTTCATCGGTGATGCTGTTTTGGCTGTTTTCCCGGCCAGTGACAATCCGGCCACCGCCCGCGAGAACGCGCAACGCAGCGCCGTTGAAATCGTTGAAAAGCTAGCTGAAAACCGCCAATCAGATATGTCCGGTGACTGCGATTGCTCAATCGGCATTGCTTATGGCCGCGTAACATATGGTAATGTCGGATCCCGCGAACGCCTGGACTTCACTGTTATAGGTCAGGCCGCCAATATCGCTGCCAGATTGGGCGAATTCAGCAAGTCCACGGGGCACAAAATTGTCGTTTCAAACGATATCGAGCCGGTCTGCAATCAAGCGATCCCGCTAGGGAAAATCAAGCTTCACAACGTATCGCAACCAGTAACTGCTTACGCATTGCAGGCCGTCGAAGACCCTATCGCACGCCGCTGAACCTCAGCGGCTTGATTTTGCTCAGCCAACCAGACGATAGCTTAGCAGCTAGATTTCAATCTCAGGCGTCTCCAAACATGGTTTTTTTCTAGACACTTGAGATTGAAAAGCGCCGCGGAATTACAAGATTTCAACCACCCAATAGAATGAGGGCAGTTTGCGCTGGTGAAATAGTCGCTTGAATCTGCGCAATCTGATTTCGCGCCAAATATGTGTCAGTAAGTTTGGCAACCACTTCAGGATCCGTAAATTGAGACATTTCGTCGGAACCTGTGACCCGTGATAGCCTATCCTGAAAAATGGCTACCTGCCGGTCGAGGTCAAGCTGCGCAATCGACGACGGCAACCCCAGCGCAGTTTCCATCATTGACCGAAGAGGAGGAGTACCCATCAGGTCAAACCATTTCCGCGTCTCGCTGCCTTCTTTGTTCGCTATTTCTGGCAACTTATGCTGCGCGTAAAGCGCGATACGCATCGAGTCATCAGATTCACCAACCGCTGCTTCGAACCGGGCAATAATGTTGTCCTCTGCGACTTTCTTCATATTGGTTGTCAGCCCGGTTTTGCGTACTTCCCCTGGGCCAAATCCAAAAGCCTTAGAAAAGGCGCGATAGCGCGAGTCTCCCAGGCGATTGGCCAGAGCGTCATTCGCATTGGTACCATCCGAAAGGATCTTTTGAACAAAGTAACGATTGTTCAAATCCTCTTCCAGACCGAAGGCACCCAGCGCCACCTGCAGCAACCTTCGGTCTGATACCAGTTCCTCAGCTGTTTGGATTTTTCCAATATTCTCTAGGAAATAGGTCGATGAACGCGAATTGACGTTTGAGGCTTCGAAACTCTGAAGCTGCAAGTCATAGGTGCGCTGCAGAAATCTCCAGCCTGCAACGCCACCAAGTGGGATAACCGGTTGATAGGTCATTGAGTATACGCCATCAGCCGTTCTTCGCGCGGCAGTAGGGATCGCAGCGATTTCAGGCATCTGTAGTATTGTTCGGCGACCAACGCCTCTGTCGCCTCGGTCAGAACGAGCCTGCTGTCCGAATCTGTAAATATTTGACTCAACTCTTCGACGCGGCGCAACAGCTGTTGCCGGGCGCCATCGGGTTCTGTATCCCCGGACAATACCAATTGCGCGGCATAACAAACGCGGCGGACTGGCGTGTTTGCCTCGTCCGGATGGATTGCGTCACGCAGCCTTAGGACATTGGCTTCTGGCATCATGATTGAAAACCTTGTCCGGCGATCACCGTTCTCGATCACCACACCATTGATCAGCACCCGTTCCTTAGGTGCCAGTTTCAGAACCAGTCCACTCATGAAATGCTCCCCATTTGGCGTAGGCCTCGTAAAACGGCCATGTTGATTTCCAGCAGCGGCTCTACGCCCGCATTCTGACTTAGAACTTTGCTACTGTGTTCGTCGGTAAATTCAGCCAGATAAAAAAGTCTGGCACGCAATTCATTTGGCAGCGCGTTGTCCTCATCAGCAACGCCAGTGGCCAGTACATTCCAAAGCCGTCTGTTTTCGTATAGCGCCATGACAAATTCACCAAAATTGGTTGCTTTTCGGGCCGATGCGGCCTTGAGCCTGCGCGTGATCTGAGATATTGTTTCGAATTCTGTATCCCGGGGCGTCCGTGTTGGGGCCGCCGTCTGGGTATAAGCCCTGTGGGCAATTAGTTGCGGTGTCACGTGAAATCCTTCCGGTCGTCCACTAATTGGCTGTCAATGCCGGGGCGCGGTGGTCGCGCCCCGGTATGGTGCCGTTATTAACGGAATAGCGACAGGATGGACTGCGGTGCCTGGTTCGCAATCGACAGCGACTGGGTCGCCAGCTGCTGCTGAACCTGCAACGCCTGCAACCGGGCCGATGCTTCTTCCATATTGGCGTCAACCAGGGCTCCGATGCCAGATTTGAACGAGTCAACCAGGTTCGAAATGAAACTTTTCTGGGTCTCAATCTGCCTTTCTGCAGAACCAAATGAAGATGCTACCGAGGTTGCTGTACTCAAAAGACCGGCAATTACGTTCTGCGCCGCTGCAGCACCGGATTCAGTGCCAATGTTGATTGAAGTAAGGGCACCCAAGCCGCCAGAACCAGCGTTTTTATACTGGGCCGAAACAGTCAAGTCTTGATCGGCGGCATCAGGTGGAGCCAGAGTCGTAAACGTCAACGTCGCATCGGCATAAGCGATGATTAACCCGTTTATCCCAAGCGCCTCGACCGCATTCTTCACGCCAACTGCGACAAGTGGGTTAGTGACATCTTCCTCGTAAGCCCCTGGGTTTAAGTCCGACGCCTGAACCGTGTAAGAGGCAGTCCGACCTGCGACGGTAATAATAACCTCGTCGCCAGCCGCGAATTCAGTACCCACGCCAGCGGCGGACGCTATCACCACATCTGCGGTAGCTCCAGCAGCGTCCAAAGTAAAACCTGCAGAATCGCCGTTGGCGCTCACACCTTCGGAACCGTCAAATACGTTACTGGCGGTATAATCGCCAGTCGCCAAGTCCCCACCCACTACGGTGATTGATCTTGCATTGACATTGCCAGCGTTGTCCCGATCAAGCGAAGACAGGATGGTCGTGCCGGCACCACCGTCCAGCAAGTTGAGCCCATTAAACTGAGCGCCATTAATGACGTCATTTATCTGCGTGCGCAGCGCAACAACGTCGCGCTGAAGCGCAGCACGGTCAACATTTGCACCTTGCGCAGACTGAATCTTGCCATTTATTTCCATCAAGAGTTCCGTGACAGTTTCAGTCGCGTTGCGCGCGACGGCCACTGTCAACTGACCCAACGCCAGACTGTCTTTGACCGCATTGAAGCCCTTGACATCAGACTCCATCACTTTGGAGATGGCCCAAATGGCCGAGTTATCCTTGGCCGATGCGATCCGCTTACCGGTCGAAATCGCATTTTGTGTCTCAACAAGGCTTTTGTTGACCGATTGAAGAGTTTGCAGCGCAACCATTGCGCCATTGTTCGTCAGAATGCTGGACATACTTGTCATCCTTTTATTGATCGGGCGCGTTTGACGCCCTCGTTAGTCCCGCCACTTAAGCAGGCATTCTGTCGTTCTGACTTTTGCGACTTGCCTTTCGGCCGACGCGCCACCTGTTGTTTCAGGTGCAGGACCACCTTGACCTTCAATCCCCTAACGGAGTGCTAAGATGGCCTGCCCTAAAATCTAGGATTTGAATCAAACCTTGAGCTATGCGCGTTTTTCCAGCTTGACCTCACCACGCATCGGATAGCCGCTGCGCTGTCCTTTTGCATCATAAGTCGTGAACTCTTGCCTGACGCGGCGCAGCTCGGACATCCGGTCAGCCACCGCGCGAATCCCTTCGGCTGCGCTGTTCAACAGCGCCTGATTCCGTTCCAGTTTTTTCTGAACAGCAATCAATTCGTCGCTGTCCTGCACTTGCAGTTCATTGATATCGTCAATCAACTTTTCTTTTTCGGGGCTCATTTTGCCCAATCGGTCAAGGTCACCTTCGACCAACGCGGCGCGTTCCAGATCCAACATGTCTTCTAAAGACTTGATAAGGTCATTCGGCATCTGTTTTCTCCATCATTGATTTTACAAGGATTTCAGAGAGGCCAACGCCACCTGCCTGCGCCAGTTGTCGCGCCTGATGTTGTGTCAGAAAGGATGCGAACTGATCCTCACCTGCTCCGCCACCAAAGGAATCACTGGTTTTGCCCAATCCGGCGGATTTCAGCATTTCGGCCAGAAAAGTGGCCTCCAGCTCGACTGCGGCGGCCTGAATGCGTGAGGCATTCGCAGGGACCTGCCCCTCAGAGCCAATTGGAAGAATATTCATCGGGTTCTCCGAAATTTGTTTCTAACTTTCTCAAGCAGACCTGAAAGCGGTTAAAAAAAATGTAACCTCCTTGGGGGCAGATATCCGGCATACAAACGGAGCCCGGAGCAAAATGCCCAACCCGCTGATGAACATTATGGCCTCAATCCCGGCTGGCACTTCTGCTGGCGCACCCCAGGCTGACCAACCGGAAGGACAGGAAGGTTCCGATTTCCTCGAGATATTGAACCTGTTCGCCCCGGTGGACCAAGCCACCCAAGACGAAACTGAGATTTCGGCATCGACGGCTGAAGAAATCGAAGCCGAAAACGTCGAAGCGGAGCTGCCCGATCTGGATGGCGAGGTGCCGATGGTCGGAGCGCCGTTGGCAATCGACGCAGAACCGATTCGTCCAACAGCCTCGGCCGAAACGCAGGAGCCTTCGGCAGAATCTGGCACCAAGGTACCAACGCACAGTGCCGTCGCAATCGAACAAGTGACGTCTAAGACGACTGAACTGTTTGAGAATAATCCAGAGACGGAAGCCATTGCTTCGGGCGGTAGAGCCAACGATCCTCAGTTCAGAAGTATTAATCGGTCTGCCGAATTGCCTGTTCAGAACAACAGCGCACCGAATGTCCATCGAATCAACACCATTGAGATTGCGCACAAGGCCGCCATTTTGCGCGAGACGGGTGAAATCCCAAAACAGGACAAATTTCCGACGGACATTCCGGAAAAGCTCGATCAGGCGCCGATGAATTCGAACCCTCAAGCCCGCGCGGTCAATTACGTGGCCCCATTCTCAGCCCCTGCTGTTAACACCACGCCTTTGATATTTACGCCTACGCAGGACCCGACAACAGAGTTGGGCGAGTCGATGTTCGACAGTGACCTCGGCACTGTTTCCACGGTTCGAGACGGGCCAAGTTCTTCGGTTATCCGCGATAGCTCAACCCTACCTGCGACCGTATTTACGCGTCCTGAAACGGCGCGGGCCGTCGCGGGACAAATAGCCGCTGTCGTGACAACAAAACCCGGCTCTGGAAACGTCGAAATCGCCCTCAATCCCGAAGAGTTGGGACGTGTCTCGATATCCATGGGCGGTCGGGAGGACGGCTTTTATCTGATGATCTCGGCAGAAAGGCCGGAAACGCTGGACTTGATGCGACGGCATATTGGCGTTCTGTCGGCCGAGTTTCAGAAACTGGGATTGGGTGACCTTTCCTTTGACCTCAGCATGGCCTGGGGCTCTCACCAAGATGCAAATGATTCACCTCAGCAGGCTCTTTTTGATGCCGCCGATTCAGAAGACTTGGCCGAACCCGCACCGCGACCCACACCAGCAGGCCTTGAACGCGGCCTTGATCTAAGGCTTTGATCCATGACTACATCAGTAAATTTCCCGTCTCAATCCACACCGGCTGTAGAAAACAACTCCAAGCCGCGCGCATCGATACTGACCTCTGATTTCGAGACTTTCATAAAGATGTTGACCACTCAGGCGCGCTATCAGGACCCATTAAAACCATTGGATTCCGCAGAATTTGCGTCGCAGTTGGCCCAGTTTTCAATGGTCGAACAACAGGTGCAAGCTAACGAGCTGTTATCCGGGCTTGCTGTCGCCCTTAGTGGAAGCCAGTTGGATAAGATGTCCAACTGGGTCGGCACTGAAGTACATGCAGCAACCGCCTTTCGATACGATGGTGAACCAGTGGCAATTGAAACGCACGCAGAACCACATGCTGACAGGGCGGAACTGATTTTCCGTGACGCTGACGGCGTTGTGGTCGCTCGCGTTCCTGTACCCGTAGAAGATGTCGAGTATTCTTGGGCAGGCGAAGACAGTGAAGGTGAGGAGTTGCCCCAAGGTGTCTATTCGGCAACGTTGGAAAGCTACAAGGGTCGCGACAAAATTTCGAACAATCCGGCAGCGGTTTACAGTAGGGTAGTGGAAGCACAAATGCATGATGGCGAGGTCGCTTTAAAACTGGACAGCGGTGCGATTGTTTTAGCGGACTCGATCACGAGCATTCGCAAGGGCGCTTGATCTGGCGGTCTGGGCGGTCCATTGCTTGGGTATCCGCGACTCGCCCAATGACCTGGTACCAACCTGACTGATCCACTTTTCCCCCCGGCCAACTTGGTGGCGCAATTGGAGGCACAAGGGCTTGTCTCATCGCTGGTACGATTCGAAACACTTTTCGGCGGACGCACTAATCGGGTTTGGAAAGTTTTGGGCGGTGACAATAATGCGGTTCTGAAACTGTACCGCGCCCCTTTTGACAATCCACTTTTCCGGAACGACGCAGAATCTGAGGCAAAAACTTTACAGGCACTCAAGTGTACTGGGTTTGTCCCCAAAATAAGGGCGACAGGAGCATTCGAGAGTTCCAATTGGGTGCTCTACGACCATGCACCTGGTACACCTTGGCAAGAAGGTGTTCAGAAAGTTGCTCAACTTCTACGTACACTACACGAATCCAAGATAAAATTAGATGCGCCTGCAGGGTGTAACGGCACTGGTGATCTTGAAGCGAACGCTTTGCGTATCTTGGCGAAATGTCGAACGAACTCCAAAAGCCGCATGGACCGTTACAAACCCAAAACTTATATTGCCCCGACCCGTGATACTCGCTTGATTCACGGCGATCCGGTTCCGGGCAATATTCTGGTATCTTCATCAGGATTGACTCTAATCGATTGGCAATGCCCGGCCTGGGGCGACCCTTGCGAGGATTTGGCAATTTTTTTATCCCCTGCCATGCAATACATCTACCGTGGCGCACCACTAACCACGGCAGAAACAGACAGGTTCCTAACTGCTTACGGACAGCCAAAAATTACCGAGCGCTACAACGCACTGCGTGCTTGGTTTGCTTGGCGCATGGCGGCCTATTGCCTTTGGCGAATTGAAAACGGAGCTTTGGATTACTCGGCTGGATTCGATCTGGAAATAGCGACACTCTAATCTTTCAGAGATCAGCCAACGCCATCAACGCGTAGGCTGGCGGCATCAAAGCGCGGCGCCAACGACCCAGTGGAAACCGCCGAGGAGGGGTGGAAATCGGCAGGGGAATTTCCGCTGGTTGCTGCATAGCTAATCGGGCGAGTGCCTGACCGCAATACGACCCCATCGCAACGCCGTTGCCGTGGTAAGCAAAACCCGCAAAGCATCCGGGTTGATCAGGAACGGCGCCCACAAATGGTAACAAGTCCCAGGCAAGACATACGAACCCCGACCAGACATTCGTGACTTCTACCTGCGACCAAGCCGGAAACATAACATGAAAATTCCGGAGCACCTTTTTGCGAATTTTCGCCTCGGCCTTTGGGGAAGATATCAGCCCGCCTCGCATACCAAAGAGAAATCGTTTGTCTGGCATCAGGCGAAAGTAGTGCAGAAGGTGCCGTGTGTCATAGCATATCTGGTTCGAAGACCAGCCCTGTGCCTGTAATTCAACGTCCGTCAGAGGACGCGTTACGAGAACCGTTGATTGCGCAGGCATGTATCGGCCCGCCATCCAAAGTGGAAAGTCTTCACTGGAATAACCGTTTGTGCAAAACAAAACCTTCTCCGCACGCACGCTGCCCAATGGTGTGGAAAGTTGATACCCGACGGCAGTCTTTCGAACGTCCAACGCAGCACTGCGTTGAAATAGTTCCGCACCCTGATCACGCGCCGCCGCCGCCAAACCAAAAAGGTACTTTCTGGGGTTCAGCCCAAACCCGACCGGAGTGGTATACCCCCCAAAAAAAGTGCCACCCAGCCCTAGCGCCGGCAAATCGTCTGCTTCATGCAATACACCGCCTGCTTCACCTTTCTGCCGCAGCTTTTTCATTGCCTTCGCAGAATGGGCAAGCACCGTTTCACCTTTGGAATGGGTGTCGGCTTCAATCCGATACCGCGCCAGCAACTCGGCAACCAGGTCGACTGCATCGACTTCCGCCTGCTCATATGCCTGCGCCGCAACCTCTCCGTACCGTTTTACCAAAGTCTCGGGCTTCAGCTTGGACCCCCCCAGACAACAAAACCCTCCATTTCGACCGGAGGCGCCCCAACCGGGTGTCTCGGCCTCAAGCACAACAACGGATTTGCCTTCTTCGGCCAGATGCAAGGCTGCGGACAGACCTGTGAATCCGCCGCCGATGACTGCGACTTCAGCGTCTAATTCGCCACTTTGGATGGGCCAATCCGGTGCTTGAGTCGTCTCATCCCACCAACAGTTTTGTCTTGGTCCAGGACCATAGCTATAGTTTGGGAAGATGCGCTTCATTCCACACGCGCGGCAGCCAATTCATCCTGCCGTTGCCGCATCATCGCACGTTTCGTCACAAGTGAAGCTGTAACTACCCCAATAGTGACAACGGCAATCATAAGCGTTGAAAGCGCGTTGATCTCGGGGCTTACACCGAGGCGTACTGCCGAGAATATTTTAATTGGAAGCGTCGTTGCTGACGGGCCCGAAGTGAATGAAGCGATCACCAAATCGTCCAGCGAAAGCGTAAAGGCAAGCAACCATCCCGATATCACCGCTGGCGCTATGATTGGAAGCGTAACCAGCCGAAAAGCCTGAGCGGGTGAACACCCCAGATCCAAAGCTGCCTCTTCCAACGAGCGATCGAATGTAACCAATCGCGAAGATACGACCACGGAAACAAAACACATCGAAAATGTCGTATGTGCTAGTACAATGGTCAAGATACCCCGATCCAAACCAATGCCGATAAAAAGCAGCAAAAGCGAAAGGCCAGTTATCACTTCGGGCATCACCAATGGCGCGTAGATCATACCTGAAAACAAGGTGCGACCAAAAAATCGACCCCCGCGCACCAGGACGTATGCTGCGGCTGTGCCAAGGGCTGTCGCCAAGGTCGAGGAAAATACCGCGACTCGCAAAGTGACCCAAGCGGCATCCAAAAAAGCCTCGTTCTGAGCCAGTTCCCCGTACCATTTAGTCGAGAACCCAGCCCAAACCGTCACCAACTTACTTTCGTTGAAGCTGAAGATAATCAGGATGATCATCGGAATGTATAAGAAAGCAAACCCCAGCGTCAGGGATACAGTATTGAACCAGCTTAACTTGGTCATTGTTCTGCCTCCGTCTGCTTTTGCTGGTTTCGCTGGAACAACACGATCGGAATAACCAGAATTAGCAGAAGGACGACTGCTACAGCACTGGCTACTGGCCAGTCTCGATTCGAGAAGAACTCCTCCCATAAAACTTTGCCTATCATCAGCGTGCCGGACCCACCCAACAGCGACGGGATAACAAATTCACCAATGACTGGGATCATCACCAAAAAGCATCCTGCAATAATTCCGGGTCGCGAAAGCGGCACGGTGATAAGCCAGAACGCCTGTATGCGAGAGCACCCCAAATCTTCGGCAGCCTCGATCAACGACCCATCCAACCTTTCGAGCGCCGAGTAAATTGGTAGGATCATAAATGGAAGATAGGTGTAGACGATCCCGATATATACCGCGGTATTGGTGTTCAAAATGGTCAATGGGGTCGAGATGATACCGGTCCAAAGCAGCAACTGGTTCAGGTAGCCTTCGTTGCTGAGAATACCCATCCACGCATAAACCCGGATCAGAAATGATGTCCAAAAAGGTAGAATCACCAGCATCATCAATGTCGGCCGCCATTCTTGCGGCGCCCGGGCCATTCCATACGCAATCGGATAGCCGACCAACAGCGTGAAAAACGTTGAAATCAGCGCAATCTTGACGCTTGATAAGTAGGCTTTCCAGTACAGATCATCCTCGGTCAACCAGACGAAGTTTTCAAAGTCCAACTGGCTGAAAAACTCTTTGATCCCTGCCCATCCTTGGCTCAGGTCAAGCGTAGGAGTGTAAGGAGGAATAGCGAGTTCGGTGTCCGACAAAGAAATCTTTAATACGATGAAGAAGGGCACCAAGAACAGTGCCAGCAACCATACATAAGGTACTGCTATCAGAAAAGCGCGCCGCATCAGCTGGTCAACAGAACCGCGGCAGTGGCTGTCCAAGACAACCAAACCGGGTCTTCCCAAGAAAATGAGCGCCGCGAAATTCGACGTGTGTTGGCCGTCTGCGCCTTAATTATCGTGCCATTCGGCAACTGGACGTGATAGGTGGATAGGTTCCCTAAATATGCAATGTCATGCACCTTACCCTGAATCGCGTTAACTGCTTCTGCGGGGCGTTCCGCCGAGATCGTCACCTTTTCTGGCCGGATCGCCAGATGACAAGTTTGCCCATTACTGAACGACGTAGCTGAGGTTGCAGTAATCGGCGCCTGCCCTTCGGCCCAATCGATTTGGTAGGCGTCATCCCCGTTCGCGGTGGCGCGTCCCGGTATAATGTTTACGTCACCAATAAAGTCAGCCACATAAACCGAAGCTGGTGTTTCGTATATTCGATCCGGTGTGGCCACCTGCATCAACTTGCCTTGATCCATTACAGCCACACGACTGGCAACAGTCATGGCTTCTTCCTGATCGTGGGTAACGATCACAAAAGTGGTGCCGGTTTTTTCTTGAATATCCATCAATTCAAACTGCGTATCCTGGCGCAGTTTTTTGTCCAACGCGCCCAGAGGCTCGTCCAGCAGTAGCAATTTAGGGGCTTTGGCTAGGGACCTCGCCAACGCCACCCGCTGACGTTGGCCGCCGGAAATTTGATGCGGCTTCCGTCTTGCAAACTGTTCCAATCGGGTCAGCCGCAACATCTCTTCGACACGATCTTCCAAATCGTGCTTGGACACGTTGTTCCTGCGCAAACCAAAGGCGATGTTGTCCCAAACGCTGAGATGCGGAAACAACGCGTAAGACTGGAACATCATGTTGACAGCACGCTTGTTGGGCGGGATCGGATCAATGTCCTGCCCGCCCAACAAGATGTGCCCATCTGTTGGGGTTTCGAAACCGGCCAACATCCGCATCATTGTGGTTTTGCCACAGCCCGACGGGCCCAACAAAGCAAAGAATTCTTTTTCAAAAATATCCAGAGACAGATTGTCGATAGCCGTAAACTCACCAAACCTTTTGGTGACATTCTGGAATTGGATCAAAGGTTTCGCCTGTGGATCATCCCACGGCGCAAAGACGCTAGAGTTCAAAACGGCCCCCGTTCGTCGGTCTGGAGAAAGGGCAAGGCGCGCATAACGCCTTGCCTGGAAAATCGGATCAGGTGCCCGATTTTATCTTGGTCCAAAGACGCGTAACAACGCGCTGGGTTTTTGCTGGATAGGGCGTCGTGATATACAAGTTCTGCATTGTACTATCATCCGGATAAATCGCCGGATCGCCAATTACGTCCTCTTCCAGAAATTCTTGAGAGGCTTCGTTGCCGTTTGCATAGTACACATAGTTAGAAGCCGTCGCCATGTTGTTGGCGTCCAGAATAAAGTTCAGGAACTTGTGTGCGCCTTCGGGATTCGGTGCATCAGCAGGGATCGCCATCTGGTCGAACCACATCAATGACCCTTCGGCAAAAGGATGGTATTCGATCTCGACCCCGTTTTCAGCTTCGGCAGCACGGTCGCGTGCTTGCAAAATGTCACCTGACCAACCTACAGCAATACAGATATCGCCGTTTGCGAGCGCGTTGATGTATTCTGAGCTGTGAAACTTTTGAATATGAGGACGCACACTAACCAGAATCTCTTCTGTCTTGCCAATCACGTCAGTGTCGTGGCTGTCAGGATCTTCGCCGATGTATTGCAAAACCATCGGAATTATCTCCGAAGGCGCATCAAGGAAATGCACGCCGCAAGACGCGAGCTTCTCCATATTCTCGGGCTTCAGCACTAAGTCCATGCTGTTCAGTGCAACGTCATCACCCAGCACTTCCTTCACCTTTCCGACGTTCACACCAATGCCAGTGGTGCCCCACATGTAGTTGATCGAATAAGCGTTATTTGGGTCATACCCGGCCGTACGTTCTTGAATGACATCCCAAAGGTTGCCTGCATTAGACAACTGTGACATGTCCAGTTCCTGAAATGCTCCGGCCTGGATCTGACGTTGTAAAAACGTGCCCGACGGAACCACAACGTCGTAGCCCGAACCGCCTGCCAGCATTTTGGTTTCCAGAACCTCGTTACTGTCAAAAACGTCATAGATCAGGGTCAATCCTGTTTCTTCTTCAAACTTGCTTAGCAAGCTTTCATCGATGTAATCCGACCAATTGTAGACCCGCACTTCTTCAGCGAGAGCCGCCGAAGTCCCCAGTGCCATGATCGCTGTCATCGTCAGCGCTTTTAGTTTCATTGTCTTCTCCCTGTAGATGTACGGGTATTTTCCCGTTTTTTAGGATTTGATCAAGTTTTGCGTTTTTCCGAGATCGAGCTTATGGTTTCATGGGGCTTCATTGTTGACAAGTCACAGGGGCCTGAACCGGGATGAACCAATTGGATTTGATCAAAAATAAGGCAACCGCAGCTCAGATGAATAATGAGAAACAACCCGCGCACGAGCAGGTATACCAAACCCTCAAGGCACAGATTCTGTTTGGCGATCTTGTTCCAGGTCAGCCCGTTACAATTCAGGGCCTGAGTGATTCGCTGGGCGTCGGCATGACACCGGTCCGCGAAGCCATCCGCAGGTTAATCTCGGACGGCGCGTTGGTGTTTCAAGGCAACCGCAGAGTCAGCGTTCCGCTGCTGTCGGACGTTCATGTGCAAGAGTTGATATTTGCAAGAAAGGCCATAGAATCAGAGCTTTCCAAGCGAGCTACCGCAAATCTCAACGAGGCGAACATCGATCGGTTGGAGCAGTTGGACAAGCAATTGGATCGGACCATTTCGGAAGGGGACGTGGGCGGCTACCTGCGTTTGAACCACGCCTTTCATGAAACCCTTTACTCCTTTGCCGACGCGCCGATCTTGTACGATTTGGCTGAGCGTTTGTGGCTGAGATTCGGGCCGTCTTTACGCGTTGTCTGCGGCCGATTCGGCACCCAAAGTTTGCCGGACAGGCACAAGGATATCATCTCGGCACTTCGTAACCGGGACTCAGAAAAGGCCGCGTTGGCCACGGCGCAAGACGTCGAACAAGGCATGGATTTGATATCTGGCGCTCTGGCGACCCGCACTTAGAATGCGATTCGATTGACAGCAATTAATTTGATCATATTCTAGCCCCGAACGCTCTTGCAGGAGATTCTTTGATGTCGACCATTACCAATCACATGCCGACTGCCGAACTACAGGCCCTGGATTCGGCGCATCACATACACCCGTTCTCGGCTAATAACTCGCTGGGGAAAGAAGGCGCGCGCGTCATCACCAGGGCAAAAGGCATCTACCTGACTGACAGCGACGGTGAGGAAATCCTCGATGCAATGGCCGGGCTGTGGTGTGTCAATATCGGCTACGGCCGAGACGAATTGGCCGAAGCAGCTGCACGGCAGATGCGGGAACTTCCCTACTACAACACGTTTTTTAAAACGACTCACGTGCCCGCAATAGCGCTGGCCGCGAAGTTAGCGGAGTTGGCACCCGGTGATTTGAACCATGTGTTTTTTGCTGCGGGCGGGTCCGAAGCGAACGACACCAACATTCGATTGGTCCGTACCTACTGGGCTGAAAAAGGTCAGCCGGAAAAGAACATCATCATTAGCCGCAAGAATGCCTATCACGGATCATCCGTTGGGTCGGCGTCTTTGGGCGGTATGGCTGGAATGCATGCTCAGGGCGGCATCCCGATTCCCAACATCCACCACATCAATCAACCAAACTGGTGGGCAGAAGGCGGCGACTCGCAACCCGAAGAGTTCGGTCTGGCGCGCGCTCGTGAACTGGAAGAGGCCATACTGGAACTGGGCGAAGACCGCGTTGCCGCGTTTATCGCGGAACCCGTACAAGGCGCCGGTGGCGTTATTGTTGCCCCTGATTCTTACTGGCCAGAAATCCAACGCATTTGCGACAAGTATGACATCCTTCTGATTGCGGATGAGGTTATTTGCGGATTTGGCCGGACAGGAAATTGGTTTGGTTCCCAGACAGTTGGAATTAGGCCCGATATCATGACGATCGCCAA
>NZ_JBXWRL010000016.1:0-90160 GCF_059612885.1 Ruegeria sp. YKSD179
GTAACAAGCGCGTCCGCCTCACCGGCGTCATTCAGTACGCGCCGCGCGCGGTCATAATAGGCCAATCCGATTTCGGTTGGTGAAACACGACGTGTAGTCCTGTTCAGCAACCGGGCACCCAATCTCGCTTCAAGGCTCGATACGTGCTTGGATACAGCCGATTTGGAGATTCCCATTTTCTTAGCAGCGTCGGTGAAACCACCTTGGTCCACTACATTGGAAAATGCCTCCATTTCGGTTAGTCGGTCCATTCTCGTTCCCCAAGTGTTCTGTTCGTTGTCCCAATATTGCGATCAATCTGGGCGAGAACTTGGCAGACATGGGATAATATCAGGGTTTTGAAAAGGATCGTTTGCGCTTAGGAAACGGCGAAAGTGGCAGGCCGATAACTCCTCGCCTCGCATAATATCTGAAGAATTCAAGCAGTTCGTATAATCGTGCTAGTATGAGAATGGCTTTTTTGTGACCGAGGAGAAGAAGATGAAAACAATAACTTTGTCATTCGCACTGATCCTGTCGCCTCTAATTGGATGGGCTGGCGGCGAAACACCGTCCAACCCGGATGCGAAGGTCTATTTCGTCAATTTGTCCGACGGTGATACCGTTCAATCACCAGTAACTGTGGTCTTTGGTCTCAGTGGTATGGGTGTTGCACCAGCGGGAACCGAAGCCGAAAACACGGGTCATCACCATCTTCTTGTGGATCGCCCACCTCTTGGGCAGGGTGAAGACGGTGCGGATGAACTGGCGTATGGACTGCCCTCGGACGACAATCATATGCACTTTGGTGGCGGACAAACTCAGGTGACGCTTGATCTTCCTTCTGGGGTGCACACCTTGCAACTGGTATTGGGCGACGCAGGACATGTGCCGCATTCTCCGCCAGTCGTTTCGGATGTGATAACAATAAACGTCGAATGATTGCTCATGCCGATCAATGGCTGTTACACTTTGAGGGTTAGGCAAATCACAAGGCAGTCACGACAGCATGCAAGCCGCCGCGTGAAATAGTGATTGCCGCCCAAACTACCTCGTTTCTAGGGGCAATGGCCGCGAAGAGAGCTTAGTCGGCAACGCGCTGCGCCGTAGGCGTGAAATCATCACTTCGATGGACCCCAATCAGAGCACGAGCCTGCGATTTTCATCAGTATTAAGTAAAGCACAGAAAAACCCTGCCGCCGGATCACAGCGTCGCAGCCAGCCGCGTACCTTGATTGATTGCCCTCTTTGCATCCAGCTCAGCGGCGACGTCAGCTCCGCCAATGATGTGCGGTGTAATGCCCAATTCGATTAGTTCATCTGCAAGAGTACGGTCCGAAACTTGGCCTGCGCATAGAACAATAGTATCCGCGGCGATTAACGTCGGGTCTGTGCGTTCTTCACCAAAACTGACATGCAAACCATCATCGTCGATACGTTCATAGTTCACACCACCGACAAAATTCACGTTTTTCATTTTCAGTGCCGTTCGGTGAATCCAGCCGGTTGTCTTTCCCAGACCTTTGCCGTGGGCCTGCTTCTTACGTTGCAGTAAAGTTACTTGCCTCGCGGGTGCTTCGGGTTGAGGCCCTTCAGGAGCTAGTCCTGAACGATGTTCCGCGGGATCAGTGACACCCCATTCTTTCATCCAAAGCGGCAGGTCGGTGGTTGGGCTGTGACCGTCATCCAGCAGGAACTCGGACACATCGAACCCAATGCCGCCTGCGCCTATTACAGCGACCGTGTCACCAACCGGGGCTTTTTCGCGCAAAACGTCTATATAGCTAAGGACACTCTCGTGCTCCTGCCCGGGAATCTTCGGGTCACGCGGGATGACGCCCGTCGCAATGATTACCTCGTCGAAACTGGTCAAATCGCGTGCCTTCACATCACGATTCAACTCAACCTCTACGCCAAGGTCTGCAATCATAGTTCGGTACCAGTCCACTAGACCCCAGAACTCTTCTTTCCCCGGAATCTGTTTGGCCAAATTCAGCTGACCACCAATTTCCGCGGCCCGATCAAAGAGTGTCACGTTGTGCCCCCGTTGAGCGGCTGTCATCGCTGTGGAAAGTCCAGCTGGTCCCGCCCCTACAACGGCAATATTCTTTTTGGCGTCAGCCGCCCCGATAACCAGTTCCGTTTCATGACAGGCAAGTGGATTGACCAGACAAGACGTCAGTTTTCCGCTGAACGTGTGATCCAGGCAAGCTTGATTGCACGCTATACAAGGCGCGATTTTGGCTGCTTGGCCCGTCATCGCCTTTGTCACAAAGTCAGCATCTGCAAGCATGGGCCGCGCCAAAGACACCATGTCGGCACAACCGGTCGCCAAGACTTCTTCTGCAACCTCGGGTGTGTTGATACGATTTGAAGTGATTACTGGAATCGATACCTTGCCCATCAGCTTTTTTGTCACCCACGCGAACGCCGCACGCGGTACGCTGGTGGCGATTGTGGGTATTCTCGCCTCATGCCAACCGATCCCAGTATTGATGATCGTAGCCCCGGCCTTTTCGACCTCTTGCGCCAATTGCACCACTTCGTCATGGGTCGAGCCATTTGGTACCAGGTCTATCATCGACAAGCGGTATATTATGATGAAGTCTGTGCCTACGGCCTTTCGGGTGCGACGCACGACTTCAATCGGCAAACGCATCCGGTTCTCGTAAGAGCCGCCCCAACGGTCAGTGCGTTTGTTGGTATGCGTCACAATGAATTGGTTGAGGAAATACCCCTCGGACCCCATTATTTCGACCCCATCATAGCCCGCTTGTTGCGCCAGAACGGCCGCGTTCACGATGTCGCTGATCTGTTTTTCGATACCGTCTTCGTCCAATTCGTTTGGCGGAAACGGAGAGATTGGAGATTTAACCGGGCTGGGCGCCACGCATTTTGGTCCGTAGGCATATCGCCCGGCATGCAGAATTTGCATGGCGATCTTACCGCCCGCCTGATGTACCCGATCCGTTACAATGGCGTGATTGATAACATCCTTTTCGGTTGTCATCATTGCCGCACCTGGCAGCACTGATCCTTCCAAATTTGGGCCGATCCCTCCGGTCACCATCAACGCAACACCGCCACGAGCGCGTGAGGCATAAAATTCCGCGACCCGGTTCCAGTCGCCGGTTTCCTCCAGCCCAGTATGCATCGAGCCCATAAGAACCCTGTTCTTTAACGTGGTAAATCCCAGATCCAGCGGGGCCAACATATTTGGGTACGCAGTCATGGCGAAACTCTCCCTGATTCAGACGGGACCATCGCCTTGTCCGGCGCTGGTGTCACGCGAAACCTGACGTCACCCCCTTTGCTGCGGTTCTGTCGCTTGTTAGACGTTGGGCAAACACAAGATGAGGCCGCGCATGACACGGGATGAAATCGCCAAACTTCCGTATCGTCCCTGCGTGGGACTGATGATGATGAATGCCGACCGCAAGATTTTTGTCGGCCAGCGAAATGATCGCCACAAAGACGCCTGGCAAATGCCTCAGGGCGGCGTGGACAAGGGAGAAGACCCACGTGAAGCAGCCTTGCGAGAGTTGTGGGAAGAAACCGGTGTGACTTCGGATCTGGTTGAGATCATCGCCGAGACAGACGGTTGGCTGCCCTATGATTTGCCGCATGATATAGTTCCAAAAATCTGGAAGGGACGTTTTCGTGGGCAGGAGCAAAAATGGTTCCTTTTGCGTTTCTTGGGCCGAGATACGCAGATCGAAATCGAAACTGAACACCCAGAGTTCACCAGCTGGAAGTGGCAGGACCCTGAACGGTTGATTGAAGAAATCGTGCCTTTCAAACGAGACGTTTACAGGCAGGTTATAGCTGAATTTGATACGCATCTCAGATAAATTTGCCCAAGCATTTTCCGGATATCACAAGAAGAGTGCAACACATTTAGCCTTGCCAATGTGTCCACTTGCTTCATGCCTGAGCTATTACTGCTGTAGCGCTGCCGATAGGTTGTGTAGCAATGCGCGAAACCACAACCGAAAAACTCAGTAAATTATTCAGCGCAGGCACCGTCAGAAACGGTGAGCAAAATACAGTTACCGGTCTGCGAAGGTCCAGCTTAGAGCAACTCCTCCGCTCGCAAAAGTTCCAGCATGTTTGCCTCGGGTCGCGGGCCGATATGGCTGATGACTTCACGGGCGCAGACATTGCCAATTCGTGCGCAGGTTTCGTAATCGCGGCCGGTCGCCATTCCGAACAGGAAGCCCGCCGCAAACTGATCACCTGCACCTGTCGCGTCAACTGGCACGATCTTTTCAACGGGCACATCAACTCGCTTGCCCTTGTTCAGAACAGTTACACCGTCGCCCGAGCGGGTACAGACGACAAGCGGGCATATCTGCGCCGTTTTAGCCAAGGCCTCTTCCAAGTTTTCGGTTTCGAAGAGCGATTTGATCTCGGCCTCGTTACCTATGACAAAATCCAGTTCGTTCTCGATCAACAACAAAAAATCTACACGGTGGCGTTCCACGCAAAACGGGTCGGAAATAGCAATCCCGGTCTTGCCGCCACCTTTATGGCAATCGCGGGCAGCCTCAAGAAAGGCCGCCTTACCCTTTTCCTTATCGAACAAGTACCCTTCAAGGAACATGATCTGGCTATTGCCAGCGACCTCGACCGAGACATCTGCCGAAGAAAGCTCGGACGAAATTCCCAGGTAAGTGTTCATTGACCTCTCGCCATCCGGCGAAACAAAAATCATCGAACGAGAGGTCGGAAGCTCCCCACCCGGAACAGGTGGATTAACAAAATCGACGCCATCCTCGTTCATTGCTCGGGCATAGAACCGACCTAAGGCGTCATCATGTACGCGTCCGATAAAAGCCGCATCCAGCCCCAACGCGCCAGCACCGGCAATTGTATTCGCAACCGAGCCACCCGGTGTTTGTAGCCGGCTTTCCATTGCTGCGTACAACACCTCGCCCCGATCACGTTCGATCAGTTGCATGATGCCTTTTTCAATTCCCATGAGTTCCAGGAAGTTGTCATCGGCTTGGGAAATCACGTCAACAACGGCATTTCCAATGCCGACAAGCTGGTAAGTTTTCATAAGGTTTTATCCTCAAAATCGCAAAGATCACGGATGATGCACGTTTGGCATTGTGGTTTTCGAGCTTTGCAGTGATAGCGGCCATGCAGGATCAGCCAATGATGTGCATGTAGCTGGAAATCGGTCGGTATATTGTCCTCGATTGCGCGCTCGACTGCTTCGACTGTCTTACCCGGGCAGATTCCGGTCCGATTGCCGACGCGAAAGATGTGGGTGTCCACAGCTTGAGCCGGATATCGCCACCACATGTTCAGCACTACATTGGCAGTCTTCCGGCCAACGCCGGGTAAAGATTGCAGCGCTGCGCGAGAGTTCGGGACTTCGCCGCCATAGTCTTCGACCAGAATGCGGCTGAGCTTGATGACATTCTTGGCCTTTTGTCGAAACAAACCGATGGTTTTGATATGTTCAATCAAACCTTCTTCGCCCAGGTCCAACATTTTTTGTGGTGTATCGGCAATTTGGAAAAGTCCCCGAGTGGCCTTGTTCACACCGGCGTCAGTTGCCTGCGCCGACAACGCCACCGCAACAACCAGAGTGTAGACGTTTACGTGATCCAACTCACCCTTAGGTTCAGGGTCGGCGTCGTGAAAACGCTCAAAGATCTCGCGGATCCGATGATATCCGAGTTGCTTGGTCATTCGGGCATTAATGACGTCCCTGAAGGGTTGATACAAGCATTAAGGTTTGCGCAACTTCCGGGTCGCGAACATAGAGCCGACAGGCTATGTTTTACCCAGTCAGAAAGGTAAGGCCCATGAACGTCCAGAACCCCGAAAGCGGCTATCACTATAACGTAATGCGACGCGCGATTGATTTAATCGATCAAGGTGGCGAGACACTGAGCCTGGAGGAGTTGGCCAACAAGATGGACATGAGCCCAGCTCATTTCCAACGGCTGTTTTCGCGCTGGACGGGTGTTTCGCCCAAGCGATATCAGCAATATTTAACCCTTGGTCACGCCAAAGCGTTATTGCGCGAACGTTTCACCACACTGGAAACCGCTCACAACGTCGGCCTGTCCGGTAGTGGGCGTTTGCACGATTTGTTTTTGAAATGGGAATCCATGAGCCCCGGCGAATACGCCAGAAACGGCGCGGGCCTGTCCATTTATTGGGGTTGGTTCGATAGTCCGTTTGGACCTGCTTTGGTTATGGCCACTGACAAAGGAATCTGCGGCATAGCTTTTGGCGCTGAAACTGGAGAAGAAGACGCGATGGCTGATATGCTGTCCCGTTGGCCATTGGCCGACTTTGTCGAGGACCCGATGCGCCTGCGCCCTTGGGTGTTAAGCGCATTCGGTGCGGCCAGCGACCGGCTTGAACCGACACCGCTCTATCTGATCGGCTCACCACTGCAGATTAAGGTTTGGGAGGCTTTGATGCACATTCCCTCTGGTCAGGTGACCACCTATTCCGAGATCGCACAGCGCGTTGGATCACCACAGGCGGTACGCGCGGTGGGCACAGCTGTTGGACGAAATCCGGTCAGTTGGCTGATCCCTTGTCACCGTGCGTTGCGCAAATCGGGTGGATTGGGGGGCTATCACTGGGGCTTGCCCGTAAAGCGGGCGATGTTGGCATATGAAGCCGCGCAGGCCGATGCCTGATTGACAGTAAGGCGATCCAATGCCAAATGGGGCAGCAGGTTCGGGTCCCCTGCCGCTCACGGCCTATGGCTTTGGTGAAACCCGACAAGCTGAACATCTGTTGTCTTTTCACGGCACGCGGATGGTAATGTGAGCCCCGTCCTGATTTCGTGCCCTCTATAGGAAAAGAGGCAGATGATGACATCATCCAAGACGGCTCCTCAGATTGAGGAGCTCAAGACACAGGCCAAACGCTTGCGAGAGAAATTGCGAAGCGCCGGGGTCTCTCTCTCACATAGCGCGGCGCTGGAGATGCTAGCCCATCAACACGGTGCCCGCGACTGGAATACGTTGGTTGCAAAGGTCGAAAACCGAATGCAATTTGGTGTAGGTGATCGGGTTGAAGGTCAGTACTTGGGGCAACCGTTCACGGCTGAAATTCGCGGCATTACCATGCTTGGCGACGGAAGCAGTCGCAGAATAACTCTACAATTCGACCAACCAGTCGATGTGGTTCGGTTTGACAGTTTTTCGTCACTACGACAGCGCGTAACCGGGAGTATCGGTTGGGACGGTCGGTCCCACCGGCGCACTTCAGACGGAAAGCCTCAGTTGTTGGTACGGCCAATCTGAGATAAGGCGAGGCATCAAAAATGCCTCGCCCGATCCCTGTGTTCAAAAGCTACTCTGCTGCCCAACCGCCCACAGCTTTGACTTCCAAAAAGTCTTCCAGGCCCCAGACGCCACCTTCGCGCCCATTGCCCGACTGTTTCATACCTCCAAAAGGTGAACCAGCACTGCGCGATTGGCCGTTCATCTCGACCATCCCTGACCGCAACGCCCGCGCCATACGGTTTGCGCGTGAGCCGTCCTGTGTCTGGACATAGTTCGTCAGACCGTAGGGTGTATCATTGGCTATTTCGATAGCCTCCTCTTCAGTTTCGAAAGGGATCATCGTCAGAACGGGGCCGAAAATTTCCTCGCGCGCGATGGTCATCTGATTGTTGGCGTCGGCAAAGACAGTGGGTCGCACATAGTAGCCCTTGTTCAAGCCTTCCGGTCGTCCCGTGCCGCCTGCGACAAGGCGCGCGCCTTCATCAATACCCTTCTGGATCAGGTCCTGAATTTTGTTCCATTGGACCTCGTTAACTACGGGTCCGATATGCCGACCCTCTTCCGCGGCGCTGCCCACGGTGACCTTGTTGGCCACTTCGGCGGCGGTTTCGACCGCTTGATCATAAACCGGACGCTGGACCAGCATTCGACTGGGCGCATTACAGCTTTGACCCGTGTTGTTCATCATGTGCAGAACGCCACGCTTGATTGCCTTTTCATCGGCGTCGGCGAATACCACGTTTGCGCCTTTACCACCCAGTTCCAAATGCACTTTTTTCAGCGTATCTGCCGCGTTCTTGGAAATTGCAGTTCCTGCACGGGTTGAGCCGGTAAAGCTGACCATGTCCACGTCTGGATGCGCCGACAGCTGCGAGCCTACGCCCGCGCCATCGCCGTTGACCAGATTGAATACGCCTGGCGGGAACCCTGCTTCGTCCATCATCTCGGCAAAAATCATTGCATTCAATGGGCTTTGTTCGGATGGCTTCAGCACCATTGTGCACCCCGAAATCGCCGCTGCGCCGACCTTAAGCGTGATTTGATTCATTGGCCAATTCCATGGCGTTATCAGGGCGGCCACGCCGACGGCCTCGTAAATGATCCGGTCATTCGGAGCGTGATTGCCCAATGGACGCTCAAATTCAAATTCTTTGGCGGCGCGAATAAAGTTCTTAAGGTGCCATGTACCCGCTCCTGCTTGCTGCGTGCGAGCCATGTCAATCGGCGCCCCCATCTCAAGCGACATTGCTTGCGCCAAATCTTCAGTTCGGGACTGGTAAATGTCGATCAGCTTTTCAACTAAAGCAATTCGATCCGAGACCGGGGTGGCCATCCATCCGGGCAGGGCGGCCTTGGCCGCAGCGACGGCTGCATCTGTATCAGCCTGAGAGCCTAAGGATATTGTTGCGCATGGCTCCTCGTTAGAAGGATTAATTACGTGAAAATCGTTTGCTTCCGACGGGGCAACCCACATGCCATCGATGTAAAAATTGCGTCTTTCGATCATGGCGCGTCCTCCTGAACATTTGGCCTCATGGCCAGTTTCCGGGCCACTTTGTCATCGGCCATAGGGCGGGGCAAGTGCATAATTTGATCAAATTATTTTGGAGATTTTTGGCGAAATACGCCCAGAAAATCCTTATGGACGCTTTAACCTCTGGACAAAGTGTTTAGGTTTACGCCATCCGACTCGGATTTTTGCAGGAAAGGAGATGCACCATGGGTTTCCGCATCAACGACACCGTCCCAAATTTTACCGCTGAAACAGATCAGGGCACCATTCAGTTTCACGACTGGATCGGTGACAGCTGGGCTATTCTATTTTCGCACCCCAAGGATTTTACGCCTGTCTGCACCACCGAATTTTCGGCTGTCGCGCAGCTGAACGATGAGTGGGCCGCGCGTAACACCAAAGTAATTGGTGTGTCTGTTGACGGAGTCGAGGACCACAAAAAATGGAAGAAAGACATAGAAGCCTATGGCAACGCCAATCCAGGCTTTCCGATTATTGCAGATGATGGCCTGGCAGTTTCAAAGGCTTTCGACATGCTGCCTGCCGAAGCCTACCTGCCTGATGGCCGCACCCCTGCTGACAGCGCCACTGTGCGTTCTGTCTTTATCATCGGGCCCGACAAGCAATTAAAGTTGTCGATGACTTATCCTATGACCGTGGGCCGAAACTTCGCTGAGATTTTGCGTGCTTTAGACGGCCTACAGATGAGCTCGAAAGGCGTTGCTACACCGGCGAACTGGGTGCCCGGTGAGGATGTAATCATTCCACCTGCTGTGTCAAATGATGAGGCGAAGGAGAAATTCGGCGAGTTCGAAACCATTTTCCCTTACCTACGCAAGACCAAGGCGCCGACCTGATAAGCGCGGCTTTTTTCGATAAAACATCCGCGTGTTTCTATCCAAAATGGAACGCGCGGAATTTGGCGAACCGGGGCTGTTTTCATGGGCTTCTCGGTCCCGAAACCGTTGCGCAGTCAAGTAAGGCTAACGTTGCTTAAAGACTCAATCCACATTTTCGCCTGATGTATATTATTCTTTGGTGCAGCGGATATAGTTCGAACTGCATGTCAAACCGTGCTAAGGTGCAATCGGCAGACATTTATACAGGCCGCAACTGTCAAACATCGGGATTTCGACCGTGCTTTACAGGAGAAAGCCATGCCAATTACAGACTGGTACATTGAAGGAAATAGTTTTGGTAACTGCAATTGTGGTTATGCCTGCCCATGTCAGTTTGAAGAGTTGCCAACGAACGGACATTGCCGTGGCTTCGAGGTGCTTGAAGTCGCAAAAGGACATTTTGACGACACGGATCTCAGCGGCGCGAAGGCTGCACTGATATATGCCTGGCCCGGCCCGATTTTTGAAGGCGGCGGAGAAATGCAGGTAATTATTGATCCAAAGGCGACCGAGGCTCAGCGCGGTGCGCTTGAAAAGGTCTTTCATGGTGAGGAAACCGAAGAAATGGCTACTCATTGGTTTGTATTCCGGGCGATGTGCAAGACCATCCACGAAACTCTTTATTTACCCATTGACTTCAACATCGATATCGAGGGCCGTACGGCCGAAATATCTATTGATGACGTGCTGAAGTCGACGGGGCGACCGATTCAAGCACCGCACGGTGGAGGTGAACACCGAGTGCGCATCGATATCCCGGGCGGCATCGAATTTACAATTGCCGAAGTTGGCAGTGCGTCGACCAAGGCGGATGCGGCCATTAAGTTGGACCTTAACGACAGCTATGGACAATGGCATGTGCTGAAACATGGCCCGTCAGGGGTCGCCCACTAAAAACGGATCGTCAAGCTTCGCCAAAATCTACCAAGACTGGTGCAGTGTCGTAGATGATTTTGACCGACTTAAAGCTGCTGTGGTCATCAGTAAGTTCAAACAGGTCGACGCATTCGATGGTTTCGGGGTGCCCGTTGCGGATGGTTCGCGTGTAGTCGAAATGCACCGCCATCTGAGGGGCGCCCGCAGTGTCCGCAAAGGTATTCTTGTGAACTGTGGACCGGTTGCTCGTGATCTGCATCACGTTGGAATAAAAGTCCCGAGCAGGCTGCATTCCGGATATCGGCGAAGTTGCCGTTGCATCGTCGGCGAATAAGCTCAGCATCTTGGAAAGATCGCCGCTTTCGATGGCCTGCAAATATCTCAGCGCAAGGTCATCGATCCGATTTGTATCCGTCATATCCATCTCTCCCTGTGGGCTCGACGGCATTGTAACATAAAGGAAGGCCCCGACATTGCGCCGGGGCCTTTGTTAGTTGAAAGCGGGGCAAATTACTCTGCGCTTTCTTCTTTCTTTTCTTTCTTTTCGGGAACGACCTCTTCGCCGGTTTCCTGATCGACAACCTTCATCGACAGGCGCACCTTACCGCGATCATCAAAGCCCAGAAGCTTGACTTTTACTTCCTGACCTTCCTTCAAAACATCCGACGGATGGTTCAGGCGGCGGTTTTCGATCTGGGACACATGCACCAGACCGTCGCGCTTACCAAAGAAGTTAACGAAGGCACCGAAGTCGACGATCTTGACGACTTTGCCGGTGTAAATCTGACCCTCTTCCGGCTCGGCCACGATCGAGTGGATCATTTCGTAAGCCTTCTTGATCGATTCACCGTCCGGAGACGCAATCTTGATCACACCGTCATCGTTGATATCGACTTTGGCACCCGAAGTTTCCACGATCTCGCGGATAACCTTACCACCCGACCCGATCACTTCACGGATCTTGTCTGTCGGGATGTTCATGGTCTCGATGCGTGGGGCGTGGACCGAAAATTCGTTGGTCTCGGAAAGGGCCTTGCCCATCTCTCCTAGAATATGCATCCGGCCTTCTTTAGCCTGCGACAGAGCTGTCTCCATGATCTCAGGCGTGATGCCAGCCACTTTGATGTCCATCTGCAGCGACGTGATGCCGTTTTCTGTACCAGCAACTTTGAAGTCCATATCGCCCAGATGGTCTTCGTCACCCAGAATGTCTGTCAAAACCGCGTAAGAGCCATCGTCTTCCAGGATCAGACCCATCGCGACGCCGGCGACCGGAGCCTTTAGCGGAACACCTGCGTCCATCATCGATAGCGAACCGCCGCAAACAGAAGCCATCGAGGATGAGCCATTGGATTCCGTGATCTCTGACACCACGCGAACGGTATAGGGGAAGTCAGTAGGAGCAGGCAGAACCGCCTGCAGTGCACGCCACGCTAGCTTGCCGTGGCCGATTTCACGACGTCCCGGAGGTCCAACGCGACCAGCTTCACCAACCGAATATGGAGGGAAGTTGTAATGCAGCAGGAAGTTGGACTTGAAGTTGCCATGCAGCGCATCGATGAATTGTTCGTCATCGCCTGTACCAAGCGTGGTGACAGCCAGCGCCTGAGTTTCACCGCGGGTAAAAAGTGCGGAACCATGAGTCCGCGGCAACAATGAGGTTTCGACTTCGATTGCACGAACATCAGTGGTCGAGCGACCGTCGATACGCTTTCCGCCTTTCACAACGTCGCCGCGCAGAATGCCCGCTTCCAGCTTCTTCATTGCAGACCCAAGATTTGCGTCTTCCAGCTGTTCTTCGGTCAGAGCCTCTTTGATAGCTTCGCGAGCCGCTGCAACTGCGGCAGTACGCTCTTGCTTGTCGGTGATTGCGAACGCCGCGCGCATCTGCTGCTCACCTGCGGACTGAACGGCCGCGAACAGTTCGGAGTAGTCCGGCGCCTGGAAGTCAAACGGCTCTTTTGCAGCCTCTTCGGCCAGATCAATGATCAGGTCGATTACTGGCTGGATCTGTTCGTGCGCAAAGGTAACTGCACCCAACATCTCTGCTTCGGACAGTTCGTACGCTTCGGACTCTACCATCATCACGGCGTTCTTGGTGCCGGCAACAACCAGGTCCAGACGCTGTTCCGGATTCAGGCGCAGATCCTGCATGTCGTCAACCGTTGGATTCAGAACGTATTCTCCGTCAACGAAACCGACACGAGCGCCAGCAATCGGGCCCATGAACGGCGCACCGGAGATGGTCAGGGCAGCCGATGCCGCGATCATCGCAACAATGTCGGGATCATTCACCAAATCGTGGCTAAGCACGGTGCACATGACCAGAACTTCGTTCTTGAAACCGTCTACGAAAAGCGGACGGATTGGACGGTCGATCAGACGCGCCGTCAGTGTCTCTTTTTCGGTCGGGCGCGCTTCACGCTTGAAAAAACCGCCCGGAACCTTGCCCGCGGCATAGTATTTTTCCTGATAATGAACGGTCAGCGGGAAAAAATCCTGACCTGCTTTTTGTTCTTTTGCGAAAGTCACGTTCGCCATGACGCTGGTTTCGCCCAGCGTGGCGATCACGCTGCCGTCGGCTTGGCGGGCAACCTTACCGGTTTCCAGTGTCAGCGTTTCTTCGCCCCACTGAATCGATTTCTTTGTTACATCAAACATATGCGTATCCTAGATGAGAGCACTCCCGCCCCTGCGGGTCTCCCGTTTGCGTGGCGGCCCCATTGCCGCCGACCCCATTTTATCTTCCGTTCGAGTGCCGGGGTCAGGGCACAACGTCTCAGATGGATGGCCCATACAGCAGTTTGATAGCTTTGGAAAGATGCGAGTTTCTTTGAGCCGGCTATGCGCGATCAGCCCCGCCCGATAAACAGATACAGGCTGTGCCAGAGAGTGAAAGAAAGAGCGCTTCAAGTTCCAAAACGCCAAGTAGACGATACATCACAGCAGGACTCAGAACGACATTCTTGACCTGAAATTTCGACTTTATTTCCCCTCCAGTAGCGCCGCTAACATATCTAAAAATGAATGCATTTTGCGAAATTTGTTAGCCAGTGTAACATGTTGCTGTGCACCTCAGGGTCGAATTGACGGAAATGCGTCAAGTTGGAAACATTCTTAACCCGTCCTTCGGCCTCAATGCTTGGCGTTTTGTTCAATGAAACAACAAGGGACAGTCGAATGGCACAATCCAAGAAAATGCTGGATCCGGATCCAAGGATCTACGACTTTGAAACCGAATATGAACTGGGGCAGGACAACGTAAGACCTTTTGGGCTGGACATTCACAATCCAGTTTTTCTGATCTCAAGCATCCTGATTTTTGCGTTTGTTTTGATTTCTCTAGCAAATCAAGAGGCGGCGGCCGCCTTTTTCGGGTGGCTCCGACCCTGGCTGACAAGCACGTTCGACTGGTTCCTCGTCCTTTCGGTCGACATCATCACTCTTTTCTGCCTTGTTCTGATCGTCCTGCCTGTGGGTAGTGTTCGGATCGGCGGCAAAGACGCCAAACCAGACTATTCATATGCCGGATGGATAGCGATGATGTTCGCGGCGGGCATCGGGATAGGACTGCTGTTTTTTGGCGTTCTGGAACCGGTATATTACAACTTTGCCGAAGACGGCGGAGCGCGCCCGCTGGGCATTGATATCGCGGTTCCGGGCAACGAATATATCGGCGTTGTGGGCACCATTCACCATTGGGGGCTTGAGGGTTGGGCAGTCTATGCGGCTGTAGGCCTTGCGCTCGCGATATTCAGCTACAATCTTGGTCTTCCGCTGACCCTAAGGTCTGCATTCTATCCAATTCTTGGCGAACGAGTCTGGGGTTGGTGGGGTCACATAATCGATACTTTGGCGGTATTTGCCACTTTGTTTGGCCTGACGACCTCGCTTGGTCTTGGTGCACAGCAAGTTGCGGCGGGCCTTAACGAAGTCTTCGGAATCGCACCAAGTCCGACAGTCGTTGTTCTATTGATCATAGGTATCACGATGATTGCATTAGGTTCGGTTCTTATGGGCATGGATGCCGGGGTAAAGAGGCTGAGCGAGATCAACATGATCATGGCCGTTGGCCTTTTCCTGTTTGTGATCGTGGTTACCGGTATTGGCACCGCCATCTCGCGTTACTTTAGTGTCATGACAGATTATGTGCGGTTGTTGCCAGCTCTCTCGAACCCATTCGGGCGTGAAGACACCAGTTTCTTCCATGGCTGGACAACGTTCTACTGGGCCTGGTGGATTGCGTGGTCGCCTTTTGTCGGGATGTTCATCGCCCGCATTTCTAAAGGTCGCACAGTTCGTGAATTTGTGATCTGCGCCTTGTTAGCCCCAACTGCGGTTTGCGCCCTGTGGATGTCAACATTCGGCGGTGCGGCAATCGACATGCTGAATGCGGGTGGCGCCGACGGTGTCCGCGCGACGGTGATCGAAAGCTACGCGCCTGAGGGTGCGCTTTTTGGGTTCCTAAAGGAGCTGCCGTTGTACGGCATCATAGCTCCTATAGCGTTGATCCTGATCGTGGTGTTCTTTGTCACCTCATCGGACTCTGGCTCATTGGTGATTGATACGATCACGGCAGGCGGTAAGATGGATGCGCCGGTGGTACAGCGGGTATTCTGGTGTACTCTCGAAGGTCTGGTGGCCATCGCGCTGCTGCTCGGAGGCGGCCTAAGCGCGCTACAGGGTGCGGCTGTGTCAACAGGTATCCCGTTCACATTGGTCGTTCTGATCATGTGTTACTGTCTTTGGCTAGCACTGAAATCTGAACGCTCCAAGATGTAGCGTAACGTTCAAACAATCAAGAACGCCCGTCAATTGGCGGGCGTTCTTTCTTTTGACTCAAGTTTTAAGGTCTGTTTCTGGACTTTCCATGAAAGCATAAGAGTGTGTGTTTATGTCGCCGCTCCAACGCCAAAGCGCCACGAAACCTTCGGGGCCTGTCCGAAAGGCATGTGGCATGAGACTGGGATGATGTATCATATCGCCTTCCCCGCGCACTCGGATGTCATCGCCCGCAGTCCAAATCGCTCGTCCTGCTATCACGACATAAGTTTCATCCGCATCATGGCGATGGAGCGGATAATAACTGTTCGGGCGCATATAAACCAATCCCAGCCGAACGTCCGGAGCTGGAATAGGGCCATCCGGCCCAAGCAGGGTAGCAACGCTAATCATCGCAGCGACACCCACCTCTGTATTTCCTTCGACGGGGTTTGACCCCCACGGAATCAAAGTCTGAGCGCCAAGAACGGCAGCCGCCGCAAAATGCCGGCTTTCTGACAGCACAGTTCGGATACTTTCATCCATGAGACAAGGTAAAACTGGGTCATGCGTTATGGCAGCTGGCGCATCGAGAAGTCTCTGCGCAGTAAAAGAACCCATTGGATTATCCTCGGTCAAATAGACCTGAGAAATAGCCAGCAGCATCTCGTGAAATGGATTGTCTTGGTACATGGCGCACGACCCTTAATGACGTAACCATTTGACAATTCAAATTTTGAACTTCTGCAATTTTTGCGACTGGCACGGGTCGGAATCGTACAATCATAATAATCGAGGCGACACCGCAGGCACCACATTTGGGCCGGTTCCTAGAAGTGCCTGCGAGCAATCTAAAAATGGGTACAGTGCCATATAACCCCTAGGGCAAAAACAAACACGCCCACCTCAATGGCGGGCGTGAACTATGTAAAAGTTGGTTAGTAAAACAAAAATCGAGCAGTGCTCGATTAACGGCGAATACCCAGCTTTTGGATAAGGTCTTGGTAGCGCGCTTCTTCTTTGCCCTTCAGGTAGTCAAGCAACTTACGGCGCTGCGCCACCATCTTCAAAAGACCGCGACGACCGTGGTTGTCTTTCTTATGGGTCTTGAAGTGTTCGGTCAGGGTGTTGATGCGCGAGGTCAAGATAGCAACCTGAACTTCGGGTGAGCCGGTGTCGCCCTCTTTAGTTGCGAATTCTTTCATAACGCGTGCTTTTTCAGCGGCAGTGATCGACATCGGGGTCTCCTTTAATGGTTAGAGTGAATGGCGCAGGCCGGGATGTCGTCCAGCGCAGGCCCATGGAGAAAACCGCACCGATTCCGATGCGGATGGGCGCGTATAGGCGCATTTGCCTCAAATGGCAAAAGGAATCTTTGAATGGTGCCCATGGCAACCAAAACCTCTAGGTGACCTTCGTTCGCGGCGTCCCAGGCAATCAATAGTATGTCCTGTCCAACCTCAAAATCTATGATTTTGACCGAGTCGGCTTTGGGTTTTGAGGTCGAAATAAATTTCGGCGGCGCCTTCGCCTGGTATCACGAATACCGCGCCCGCTTTTACTGCCGGGCCAAACAAGCAGATCGGAAACGCATTCACCAGCGCTCGGGTTTTTGAGAGTATGCGATGTAAAGTGGATGCTTTGGGTGCCCGTCTTTGGTAAGCCCAAGATGAAACAGGGGTTGACCGGTATCGCGCAGCAGGTTTTCGACAGCATAACCGCGATTCAGATGTGAGCCGTGTGTACCCCACGCGGCGATGACCTGATCGGCCCAATCAACACCGTTCAGAATGGCCTCGTCATTCTGAGGCCCAACTGGGTCGATAGCAGCTCGCATCTTGCGTGGATCGGTATCACGCCAGGCAAAAATGTTGGTCACTTGAAAAGCACCAAATCCAAGCGCACGCGCCCTTCGTTCGCAGCGTTCTACCGTCGGGTCGTTTTGAATTTCAGTTGCGGTTGATGGGTTCAGCATTACGAATAAAGCCTTACGCCCCCGAGTGTTCCAGATGCGGGTAAGACTATAACGATATTTCTCGCAGTCCGAATAAACTGCGGTCGAGGGTGCGTCGCCCTTTGTATGGGATCGAGTGATCATGTCCTTTCGCGTAACATGGCTTTCATAAGACGAACACCCGGCTGGGATGCAATTCTCCGGATTTGTAGATGCCTACCGCGACGGCTTTGCCGTCCAATGAGGCCCAAGCCTCGTCGCCATATGCCACGTCAGATGCCATTACCATACCCGCGTTGCCATTGCGCAATCGTGCGGCACCTTCAGGTGTGCACTTAAGCTCGGGCAAATCTTTCAACCCGGTTTCCAACGGATGCAGATATTTCTCCAAAGCAGTGGTTTTGGCCAACCTGTCGATCTGCTCGACGCTCAGTCCATCCTCGGCCTCGAATGGGCCGGACCAGATTCGACGCAATTCTTTGACGTGGCCATGGCATCCAAGTGCCGCGCCAAGATCACGGGCTACTGAACGTACGTAACCGCCTTTACCGCAAGTCATCTCCAGAACCACGTGATCTGGATCAGGCCGGTCAATAAGCAACAGTTCCTCAACCCATAGCGGACGGGCCGACAGCTCCACATCCTCGCCTTCGCGGGCAAGTTTATAGGCGCGCTGACCATCGACTTTGACGGCCGAAAACTTGGGCGGCACCTGCATTATCTCACCCAAAAAGGATGTGAGCGCCTGTTTGATTTCCTTATCGGAAGGACGCGCAGAGTTTTCGGCAATAACCTCACCTTCGGCATCGTCGGTATTGGTGGCCTGCCCCAAGCGCACGGTAAAAACGTAAGCTTTCAGGGCATCGGTGATGTATGGCACGGTTTTGGTCGCTTCGCCTAAGGCAACGGCCAGAACACCTGTTGCTTCTGGGTCCAGCGTGCCTGCGTGACCGGCTTTCTTAGCATCTAAAGCCCAACGAACTTTGTTGACTACGGCGGTCGAAGTCATACCCGCAGGCTTATCAACCACCAGCCAGCCGGAAATATCGCGACCCTTGCGTTTGCGTCCCATCTTGCACCTTGAACTATTCTGAGGCGCGCGGCCTAACGGATCACAACTTGGCTGTCAAATTCAGGGTAAGTCTTCGACCACCCCAACAATTGGCCCCAACGAAAACCCAACGTCCGAGCGGTTCCCTGCACGGTCGTACATGCGTGAAATGTTACCGTCAAAGAAAAGCGCGTTAGGCGTTTCCAACACATCGCGAAACAAGCGGCCGAACTCGTGAAACGTCACATAATCGTCTGAAATGGCAAACACTGCACGAGTACCATCTGCGCTGGTACCGACGCCGTTGCGAATATATCGAGACGTTGCATCGGAAAGAAAGCGCGGATGAAGATCGCCATCAATCACCAGCATAGGGCCGGACTGACTGGCAAAACGGCACTCGGGTGCTTGATCGACGAAGTCCAGGGTTTCGAACACATCCGCGCGGCCAGGACGGATACAGAATACTCCGTTTGGCAAGAGACCGAAATTTCCTGGCCCCGCGTTTGGGATGACCCGCATAATTTCAACACCATCTTCTACGAAATGGCCAACAGGCGCGCGGTCTTCGTGATACATTCCGGCGTTCATTGCAAAAGCAAGGCGTTTGCCGCTGGAACTTAACGCCTCGTTGACCGACGAAAAATGCCCAAGCGGATCGCCATCTTCGTCGTACAGAAAAAGGCGCAGGTCTTCTGATGCTGCGTCCACTTCGCAGACTGTATAACGTTTATCTTCGTGCATCAGCTTTTCACAGGTGACCGCCGCAGCTTGAGCAGCCCAGATCAGCGCAACCAAAATGACAAATAAGCGGATCACTCGTCCAGATCACGGCGCACCGCGTCCTGTTCAAACATCCGCCGGGTGTCCTCCAGCCGATCAAAAGTATCGTCAAGCCGGAAGCGCAGATCGGGGGAGAACTTCAGCCCGACCTTCTTACCGACCATGCGCCGCAACTCGCCCTTGTTGCGGGCCAGCAAGTCAATCACGTCCTCCTGCCCTTTGCCGCCTAGCGGCAACACATAAGCGGTGGCGATCTTTAAATCCGGTGACGTGCGGACCTCGCCTACGGTGATCGACATACGGTTTAGGTCGGGGTCATGGACATCGCCGCGTGAAAGTACCTCGGACAAGGTACGGCGGATCAATTCGCCGACGCGCAATTGTCTTTGGGAAGGCCCGGGGCCATCGAGAAACTTATTCTTTGCCATACCACCGATCTAAGCGCAAAGCAGGGCTTTGCCAAGCGGCCCTTAACCGGGTAGGAGGCTTTGAGCCGACTGACAGAAAGGACCAGCGCAATGACCCATATTCCCGGGATCGTTATCACAGGGGCCTCGGGCCGAATGGGGCAGATGCTGATCAAGACCGTTGCTGATAACGATCATACACGTCTTGTAGGCGCGGTAGAGCGTAAGGGACATGACTGGATCGGACAGGACGTAGGTCAGGCGATGGGCGGGCAAGCGCTTGGTGTAAAAGTGACGGATGACCCCTTGGAAGCATTTGCGCAGGCGCAGGCCATAATTGATTTCACCTCGCCCGAGGCAACGCTTGAGTTTGCAGCGCTGGCGGCGCAGGCACGCTGCGTGCATGTCATCGGAACTACCGGCATGACAGAAGAACAGATTGCTGCATTGGAACCAGCGTCGCGTCATGCCGTAATCGTACGCGCAGGTAACATGAGCCTCGGCGTGAACCTGCTGGTGCAACTGACCAAAAAGGTTGCCGCCGCGCTGGATGAAGACTTCGACATCGAAATTACCGAGGCCCACCATCACCACAAGGTCGATGCGCCATCGGGCACCGCACTGATGTTAGGAGAGGCCGCCGCCGAAGGACGTGGAGTTAAACTTGCGGATATTTCGGATCGAGGTCGCGACGGCATCACCGGTGCGCGCAAACGTGGCGACATCGGTTTCCACGCCATCCGAGGCGGAGACGTCGTAGGTGAGCACGACGTGTTGTTCGCGGCCCCCGGTGAACGCATTGTTTTGCGTCATCTGGCCTCAGACCGTGCGATTTTTGCTCGCGGTGCGCTGAAAGCCGCGCTTTGGGGGCAAGGCAGGGCACCGGGTCAATATGACATGATAGATGTATTGGGCCTCTAACGTTTCTCTGTCATGGACGAATCGTCAATCGACGATATGATCACAACATGTGGTTATCAAAGTCAGGCATTGTTACGGTCGTAATACTTACGGTTTTTTATCTGACCTTGCTGCCTTTTCTTGCGCATGCATTTGAGTTGATCACGGTGGGTCTTTCCGCCTTTCCGTGGCGACAAACCTATCTTTTTGCCGCCGACCAATCAGTCGGCAACGCTGCGATGATGTTGCATATCACTGCTGGGTCGGTGCTGGTGGCCTTGGTGCCGTTGCAGATGGTCGGGCGCATTCGGCTGCGAAACATTTCATTTCATCGCGGTATCGGCTCGCTGCTGGTTGTCTTGGCATTGACCACCGGGCTGGCTGGAATGGTTTATATTCCTCTGCGTGGGACCATTGGCGGACCGCTTATGTCTGCGGCATTTTTCATATATGGTTTTTGCCTCTTTACCGCCGCGCTGATGCTGGCGCGGATGGTCTTTATTGGAAATAGGCAGGGGCACTGGGAGTGGGCACTTCGCCTGTTTTGGCTCGCGCTGGGTTCCTGGTTATACCGGGTGCACTACACTCTGTGGTATTTGCTGACCGGAGGTCTCTGGTCCGAGCCCGACTTTTCAGGCCCATTCGATCTTATACAGAATTTTGCCTTCTATTTGCCGTATCTGGTGGCCGTCCAGTTCTGGATCGTGGCGCACCGCGATGCCCATCAAGGAACCTTGCCGAAGCGTCTGGGAGCCTGGCAATCACTATTGGCTGGTTTTCGGTACGCTGAACGGCAACCTTTAACCCGCGCCAAGATGCCTATCTACCATCCGCTGCACCATAGGCGCGAAATGGGTGAAATCCGGAGTCTTCATGTCGGCTATCTTGCCTGCCTCATCCAGATAGCGCACCTGAATGATTTCTTTAAGATTTGGGTTGGTTTCAAATTCTGCAACTTCTTCGGCGTTCATCGGTCCACCCTGAAGGTCCAGTGTATGGACCGAGGCTGAGGACAATCGGTTAAAGTACTCAGGTTTGGTTGCACAGAGATACCTTTTGGCCGCCACGTGAAAACGGCAACAATCTGTAATGACCGATGGAAAAAACTGTTCCAGAACCTGTGCGCCCGCGTCTTCATGGTGGCGGTCCTCTTTATCGTCGGGATGATACGTTCCGAACTCGGATGTGAAATGCCCAATGTCGTGCAACAATGCGCCTACGATAATTTCTTCGGACATACCGTTTTGTTCGGCGATTGTGGCGCCCTGAAGCATGTGTTCGGCCATGGTCACTGGTTCGCCGAGATATTCCTCACCACCTCGGCGTTCGAAGATGTCTGCAATAAAAGCTACGATGTTGTCGCGGTTCAGGTTCTGGAAATCCGGCTTCATTCTGCCGCCTCAGTCCGGGTTACCTGCAATGCGGCCAAGGTCGACAGCAAACCATCCTTGTCGGCATAGCACCCCTGTAACCAGCGAGACCCAGCTCCGGAGTAACCCAGGCGCGCGTGCAGAACGCGTGTGTTGTCAACGATAAAACTTTCGCCCGGTTCCAGCTTGAATGACACTCCCATATCCGGGTCATCAATGATTTCGCCCAACTGGCGGTAGGCGGCATAGTAACCCTCCATCTTCTCAAATGGAATGTCGATCAAAGGTGCGGCGGACCTATTGTTAAACCGGATAGCTATAAGTTCACCATCTGGTGCAAGTTCGATCATAGGGCGGCGCGACTGCAAGCAGACACCGTCGGATCCTTTGTATTCAAACCTTGCGGGATGGCTCGAAAGCAGGTTGAACCCTTCTGGGTTTTCATCGCGCAGGCGCTGGGCCGCACGAAATCCGTCTACAACGATCGAGTCGCCACCTTCGGCGCTGTTTTCAAGGCAATAAAGTATCTGTAAGGTAGGTACGGGATCGCGATAAGGGTTATCGGTATGCGCCTGCAGTACCAAGCCAGTATAGGCGAGGTTGGTAGGATTTACTTCGGTCCGAACTTCGAAATAGGGACCGTAATTAGTTTCACGCACGTACCCGAACAAGTCAGCGACTTTCAGCAAAGACTCGGGTTCAATCGGGCCGTTTGTCAGCTTTGCAAATCCAAACTCGGCAATTGCGGCCAGCCAGTCGCACTTGACGGTAGGATCGGTGTGAATTTCGATCCAATCGGCACTTGGCGCTTTGATCCCTCGTTGCCATGTCGTTATGCCGGGGGCGACCCTGCCGACGGTATTAGGTCGATGGCAGTCATAGACATGATTTTTCAACCAACCACTGGGGAAGGTAACAGTTTTGTCTTCGGGCTGAAACGTGACCAATAAATTGCCGTTTTCAATATTAGCGTCTGCCACGCGTAAATTGGACGGTATATCTCCGATAGTGATCAGTCGCTGGCCATTGCCGGGCGCCCGGGTTTCCGGATCCAGCGCGTTGTCGCGCAGCCAAATGCCGTGAAAACGGGCTTGTTGCCCCTCAGAAAATTCAACGATTACAACGGAGCCATCATGAGTGGCATGGCGCAGCATCGGTATCTCCAGTTCAGTGCAAACTTTGGTTGAGGAAATAACCGGGTTATGACATTACGACAATTAATCCTTATTGGCATAAAGGCCAAGAATAATTGATGGCTAAGAATAAGGTTGGCTTGCCGCCTCTGGATTGGTTGCGGGTATTAGAGGCGGCAGGGAGATTGGGTGGCTTTTCCGCCGCAGCGCGGGAATTCGGGCTAACGCAGGCCGCTGTTAGTCAGCGAATTGGCAATCTCGAGGCATGGTTAGGTCGCACCCTGTTTGTGCGTGAAGCCCGCGGCGTATCTTTGACTGTCGAAGGCGAAAGCTATTTGCCCTTGGTGCAAGACAGCCTTCAGGCGTTGGAACGAAACACCGAAGACCTGTTCGGAAAGTCGCCTCGCGAACTTAGGGTGGCTGGGTTGTCATCGCACATTTATGCGCTGGTTATACCGCGTCTTCCCAGCTTTCTTGAGTTGCGGCCCAAAGTCCGAGTAATGACGGACACGGTTGCCCGCCGTTCGTCATTGGAAGAAGAAAAAACCTGGTTACAGATCCGATATGGCCGTGGGGCTTGGGCGGGGCGCGGGGCGGTATTAATCGCACCTGAAGTTCTTACCCCAATGGCGGCTAATGGCGTTAATTGGGGCGCGCCGCTGGTCGAACAGCGCGGAGAGCGTCCGGGATGGCGCGATTGGGCTAAAGTTTCAGAGATGCAGGAGTTGCCTCAGGCCCATATCAGTTTCGATTCGATGGGCCATGCGATTGCTGCGGCACGTCAAGGGATGGGCGTTGTGCTGGGATCGGTGCCACTTGCTTCTGGCCACCTGAAGTCAGGTCAATTGCGAAAGTTAAACATGCCTGAATTGGAAACACGTGACGGTTACTGGCTGACCTGGCCAGAGGATAGAGCGAGATCCAAAAGGCAACGATCATTGATCGAGGATTTTCTGGAGGTACTACGTGCCCCTCATTGATCAGAAATCGATGGCAATGCCTTTCTTCTCCCAATCACCAAATCGGGCTGGGTCCGGCCCCTTGCGACCGCCCAATTCCTTCGGCTGAGGTTTTGCCTTTGTGTCAGCCTCGCGGCGGCGTTCTTCGGCCTCGGCCAAGGCGCGTTGGGCAGCAGGTGGAAGGTCTTTGTTGTTGTTACTCATACCATCGGGTTCCTTTTCAGGCATGGGCTTGATATACGCCCTCGTCCGCAGATGGCAATACGGGCAAAGGTTACACGAAAGGCAAGTCAATGTCCGACAGCGCAACTGCCGCGCGACGCAGCGCAATCTATTTGCTGGATCAAATATTGGGCGAAGGTCGGTTGCTTTCGGAATGTCTGAATGCGGGAATTCTTGACAAGTTAGGCCCGGAGGATCGCGCCCGTGCCCAACGGCTGGTGCTTGAAACATTGCGTGGCTTGGAGCGCGCGGATCGGTTGTTGGCCAATCACCTAAAACGTACGCCCGCGTTAACCGTACATAACGCGCTGCGCGTAGGTACAGTGGAGCTGTGCCAAGGTGAGGCGGCCCACGGTGTTGTGAATTCGATGGTTGAAATCGTTGGACGCTCACGCAAACACGGACGGTTAAAAGGGTTGGTAAACGCTGTCTTGCGCAAGGTGGCGGCTGAGGGGCCGGAGGCTTGGCCGCGCATGCGGGTTCCGCGGTTGCCTGATTGGTTGCGCCAGCCTCTTGTCATGGCATGGGGCACGGGCGCTGTGAATGCCATGGAACAGGCGCATTTTACCGGTGCTCCCCTTGATGTGACAGTAAAACCGGGCGGGCAAAGCCCCGGCGGTGAGACGATACCGACTGGGACAGTCAGGTTACAGAATGCAGGGCAGGTTTCCGCGTTGCCAGGATTCAAGGGCGGGGATTGGTGGGTGCAAGACGCCGCTGCTGCAGTTCCAGTTCGCGTCCTGGCGCCCAAGGCCAATGAAGTGATTTTGGATCTTTGTGCCGCGCCGGGCGGAAAGACACTCCAATTGGCGGCGGCCGGCGCCGATGTCACGGCGTTGGATGTCTCAGAAATTCGGCTTGAGCGGGTTAGGCAGAACCTTGTTCGTACAGGCCTTTCTGCCAATGTGATTACTGGCGACGCGCTTGATCATCATGGGCAATATGACGCGATTCTGCTGGATGCGCCTTGTTCAGCTACAGGTACGATCCGACGTCACCCTGATTTGCCCTATGCCAAGGACGGGTCCGAGTTTGATGCCTTGTTCGATCTGCAGACTCGAATGCTGGATCACGCGTGGACCTTACTTAAACCAGGTGGTCGTTTGGTATATTGCACCTGCTCATTGTTGCCGGATGAGGGCGAAGTACAGATTGAAGAAGCTTTGGAACGGCACGCTGATATGCAGGTGGATTCTGATGCGTTGAATGTGCCTGGTGTAGACCCCAAATGGATCACTGCCGAAGGTGGCCTTCGATTGCGTCCGGATTACTGGACTGACTTGGGTGGCATGGATGGGTTCTACATCGCATGCCTCAACAAATCCGTCTGAGTGCACTCTTTTCGATGACTTCACGTCCAGACCCGTCTATCGTTGGTTCAGACGCCATCAGAGCGTCAGGGGCAGAGTAACGAGCGGCATGTCAAAGTCGGACACCATGGCAAACCGATGGACGCGGTTTCAGAACCGTCTTTACGCACGGCTGAGCCAGAGGCGTAGAGCTGTTTCCGGGTTTGTTGGGCAACCAGAACCTCGTACCGTCGGGTCCTTTGCGCGTGGTCGACAACTTATTGCCGGAAACCTTCTTTTCGCCGGCTATCTGGTCGAGGCCGAAGATACAGATTTGTGGAACGTCCCCGCACCAAGCGCGGCGTTTGATGACGAACGGCATGGTTTTTCCTGGTTGGATGATTTGGCTGCCGTTGGCGATATGCGAGCCCGGGACAAGGCGCAGCGTTGGGTTTGGGGGTGGATCGAATCACATGGAAACGGCCATGGTTACGGTTGGGCGCCAGACCTGACCGGGCGGCGCGTGCTTCGCTGGATTTACCACGGTATGTTCCTTTTGCGTGGCATGGACGAGGCGCAAAGTAAGTTATTTTTCCGCTCGCTGACGCAACAGACATGGTTTTTGTCAAAGCGTTGGTCTGCAGCAACGCCGGGCCTGCCTAGATTTGAGGCCCTGGCCGGTCTGGTTCAGGCCGGTCTCGCTTTGGATGGACTGGAACAAATTGCCGATCCCGCTTTGCGCGCCCTTGCACGTGAATGTGACAGGCAAGTAGATGCTCAAGGCGGAATCGCCACCCGCAACCCGGAGGAGCTGTTGGAGGTTTTCACGTTATTGTCGTGGACATCCGCAGCACTTAGCGAAGTTGGCCGGGGCACTCCGGCCGCTCAGACGGATGCAATAAAGCGTATCGCTCCAACCTTGCGTAACCTGCGTCACGCGGATGGCGGTTTGGCGCGTTTTCACGGAGGTGGACGCGGGATAGACGGGCGACTAGATCAGGCGCTGGCTCAAAGTGGCGTGAAGCCTAAACCGAGTTCCGGTCTGTCCATGGGGTTCGCCCGAATGAACGCTGCCAGAACCACGGTTATCGTTGATGCAAGCACGCCGCCTACTGGTGCCGCATCGTACAATGCCCATGCGTCGACACTTGCTTTCGAGCTGACGTCGGGCCGTCGGCCTTTGATTGTGAATTGCGGATCCGGCAGTAGTTTCGGCCCGGAATGGAGGCGCGCCGGTCGGGCAACGCCATCGCATTCGACGCTAAGCTTGGATGGGTATTCTAGTGCCCGGCTAGCCGCACCAGCCCGCGGAACAATGAATGAAGCCCTAATTGATGGCCCTCGTAGCGTGCCAATTGATACTGAAGATGCGTTTGAAGGCTATCGGTTTATGGTGGGACATGATGGCTATGCTAAAGTGTTCGGACTGACCCATGCGCGCACTTTTGAGCTGCGATTTGACGGCCGGGAACTAACAGGTGAGGATATTCTGCTAACCGCAACGGACAAGGCAAAACGCCAGTTCGATAAGGCCTTGGATGCGTCCGGCCTGAAGGGAATTACTTTCGACATAAGATTTCACCTTCATCCTGATGTTGATGCTGCGCTGGATCTGGGGGGCGCGGCGGTGTCTATGGCGCTCAAAAGTGGAGAGATTTGGGTTTTTCGTCATGACCGCATAGGGAAATTGTCTTTTGAACCAAGCGTTTATCTTGAAAAAGGTCGTTTAAAGCCCCGCGCGACAAAACAGATCGTTCTATCCGGCCGCGCAATGGAGTATGCGACGCGCATCCGGTGGACGCTGAGCAAGGCCCAGGATACAGCCTATGCCGTACGCGACCTGCACCGGGACGAGCCCGAGTTTGACTGACGCCAAAAGGACCTTTGGACCCATGACCGATCTTCACCCCGTGCGCCGCGCGTTGCTTTCCGTTTCCGATAAAACCGGGCTGATCGAGCTGGGCAAGGCGCTGGCTGAACGTGGGGTAGAATTGCTATCGACCGGCGGCACGGCCAATGCGCTGCGTGAAGCTGGACTTGCGGTGAAAGACGTAAGCGAGATAACAGGCTTCCCCGAGATGATGGATGGCCGGGTCAAAACTCTGCATCCTATGGTTCATGGCGGACTTTTGGCACTTCGCGACAATGAGACTCATGTCGCAGCCATGGAAGAACACAGCATCGGCGCAATCGATCTGCTAGTCGTGAACCTCTATCCGTTCGAGGAAACGGTGGCAAAAGGTGCGGACTACGACGAGTGCATCGAGAATATCGATATCGGAGGTCCTGCGATGATCCGTGCCGCGTCCAAAAACCATGCATTTGTCAATGTTGTGGTGGACGTTGAAGATTATTCGTCGCTGCTCGATCAATTAGAAGAAAACTACGGAAAAACGTCGCTGGGTTTCCGCCAATGGTTGGCCCAGAAAGCATATGCTCGCACTGCAGCGTATGACACAGCAGTTTCAAACTGGATGGCCGACGCCTTGCAGCTGGATGCGCCCAATCGCCGTGCTTTTGTTGGCAAGTTGAAACAAACCTTGCGCTATGGCGAAAACAGTCACCAACAGGCGGCCTTTTACACGGATGGTACCAACCGCCCCGGAGTAGCCACTGCTGTTCAGCATCAGGGAAAAGAGCTGAGCTATAACAATATAAATGATACAGATTCCGCTTTTGAGTTGGTGGCAGAATTCGACCCGGCTGAAGAGGCAGCCTGTGCGATTATCAAACATGCCAATCCGTGTGGCGTGGCCAAAGGCGCCACCTTGTTAGAGGCTTACAAAGCAGCCTTCGACTGCGACCGGACCTCGGCCTTTGGCGGGATCGTGGCACTGAACCAACCGCTCGACGCCGAAACCGCACAGGAAATCACCGGGATTTTCACCGAAGTCGTGATCGCCCCCGGTGCTTCGGATGAAGCCAAAGCGATCTTTGCGGCCAAGAAGAACCTGCGTCTGTTGACGACCGAAGGCCTTCCGGACGTGACCGCAGCCGCAAAAACCGTGCGTCAGGTCGCAGGTGGTTTGCTGGTCCAAGACAAGGATAACGGTTTTGTCGGCATGGACGACCTCAGGGTCGTTACCAAGAATGAGCCGACCGAAGAGCAAATGCGAGACCTGCTGTTTGCATGGAAAGTTGCTAAACACGTCAAGTCCAACGCAATCGTTTATGTCAAAGATGGCGCAACCGTCGGCGTGGGCGCTGGCCAGATGAGTCGAGTCGACTCGGCCCTTATAGCTGCTAAAAAGGCTGAGCGCATGGCAGATACCTTGGGTCTGTCGCAACCGTTGACCATCGGCTCGGCTGTGGCATCTGACGCATTCTTCCCCTTCCCCGACGGTCTAATGGAAGCCGCTCAAGCAGGTGCAACTTGCGTTATCCAGCCAGGCGGTTCGATGCGCGATGACGAAGTGATTGCGGCGGCAGACGAGGCTGGGCTTGCAATGGTTTTTACTGGCATGCGGCATTTCCGGCACTGATGCGGTATAGAGTTCTTATCTGGGCTGGTCTGGCCACATTTCTGATCGATCAGATCAGCAAGTATGTGGTTGTTCACATGATGCGCGTGGCCGATCAGCCCGGTGGTATAGATGTGCTGCCGCCGCTGCTAGTGTTTCGATACGGAGAGAATCGAGGCATCAATTTCGGCCTGTTTCAGGGAAACAGCGAAGCGGCGCGTTGGGCACTGATTGGTGTTTCATTAGCCATTTGTATTGGTGTTTTTGTGTGGCTTCGCCGCTCGTCGCCCTCAAGCCTCATGTTGCTTTGTGGCGGCATCTTGATTGGTGGAGCATTGGGAAATGTCCTCGACCGTATGATCTACGGCTATGTACTGGACTTTCTGAACATGTCCTGCTGCGGAATTGATAACCCTTTTGTTTTCAATCTGGCCGATGTGTTCGTTTTTGCAGGCGCTTTGGGACTTGTCCTGTTTGACGCGAAAAAGCCCTCGTGACCTGTTCGATATTATGCGATAAAAGCTCCTGAAACTTGCTGGAGAAACGAATGCGGACGCCGCACGCCATTATTGTTTTGACGCTCGCTGCTGCGGTGGCGGCGTGCTCCAAATCTGGCTTGCGGGACCTGCAACCACCGGGTCCGGGTCCTGATGAGTTTTCTGTGCTGCCGGTCAAGCCGTTGACCCAACCTCAGGATTACGCTTTTCTTCCTGCCCCTACCCCTGGCGGCGCAAATTTGACTGATCCGACGCCAAAGGCCGATGCCGTTGTTGCATTGGGTGGTAGCGAGTCGGCACTGAACCCGAATGCGGCGATACCGGCAGGGGACGCCGCACTGGTAACGGCGTCAAGCAGATATGGCGTTCCGGCAAACACAAGACAGCTGGTTAGGCAGGAAGATGACGAATTCCGCAAGCGCCGTGGACGCTGGACGGGACTGCGGCTGTTCCCGGTCGATCGCTACGCGCAAGTTTACGAACGGCAAGCGATCGATCCCCATGCACAGACCCGAGCGGCAAGGCAACGCGGTATTGAGACGCCTTCGTCCCCACCGGATGAATAATTCTTAACTTTTCGTCATCACCCTTGAACCTGGACCGCACCACCGTAGTTTGTGACCTGAAACGAAACGGAGGATGCCCCATGCTAAGGGCCCTTGCATTGTCAGCGGCCCTGATGGTCGCAACCCCTCTGGCAGCCGGCGAAGGACATGAGGCGGTCACGACATTCACGCTGGATAACGGCATGGATATAGTTGTGATAGAAGACCACCGCGCCCCTGTCGTACAGCATATGGTCTGGTATCGTGCCGGTTCCGCGGACGAACCTGTTGGCTCTTCTGGCGTAGCGCATTTTCTTGAACATCTTTTGTTCAAAGCCACGGATGACTTGGCGGCGGGTGAGTTCTCGGCAACTGTCGCGGCCAATGGCGGTAATGACAACGCATTTACCTCCTACGACTACACTGCGTATTTCCAGCGTGTTGCATCGGACAGGCTCGAACTGATGATGCAGATGGAAGCGGATCGGATGCGCAACATCCAACTGACCGAAAATGACATCGCCACAGAACGGGATGTCATTCTTGAAGAGCGTAACCAAAGGACGGAAAATAACCCACGCGCCTTGTTTGGCGAGCAGATGAGCGCGGCGCAGTACCTCAACCATCGCTACGGTGTGCCGATCATCGGCTGGCGACATGAGATGGAGACGCTGGACATGGATGATGCATTGTCGTTTTACGAAACACATTATGCACCCAACAATGCCATTTTGGTTGTTACCGGCGATGTCGAGCCAGATGAGGTAAAGGCGCTCGCAGAAAAACACTATGGTTTGATACCAGCTAATCCGAACCTGCCAGAGCGCATTCGTTCGCAAGAGCCGCCGCAAACAGCCGAGCGTCGTCTGACGTACAAGGATCCCAGGGTTGCACAACCCTATGTACAGCGCAGTTATCTGGCCCCCGAACGCAATCCGGGTGAGCAGGAAGAAGCGGCTGCATTGTTCCTGCTGGCTGAGCTATTGGGTGGCAGCACTACATCTTTCCTGAACGAAAAGTTGCAGTTCGAGCAGCAGATGGTGGTTTACGCAGGCGCTTTTTATCGAGGCGTTTCTCTGGATAATACGACGTTCGACCTGATCGTTGTTCCTGCCGAAGGGGTCTCTTTGCAGGAGGCCGAAGACGCGATGGATCAAGTCGTCGCAGATTTCATTACCGAAGGTGTGAACCCAGTTGACTTAGAGCGGATCAAGATGCAGCTGCGGGCCGCACAAACCTACGCGCGCGATAACGTAGACGGGATTGGCAATCGGTACGGGCGTGCGCTTACTAGCGGGTTGACGGTCGAAGATGTGCAAGCATGGCCCGATATTCTGCAGGCAGTAACAGGCGAGGAAATCATCGCCGCTGCACGCGATGTGCTGCAACGTGAATCTTCGGTAACCGGATGGCTGATGCGCGATGATGAGGTGACGCAATGAAACGCTTAATAGCGGTTTTGGTCTCATGCCTGATTGCCCTGCCTGCGTTAGCAGAGATCGAAATAAAAGAAGTCACTTCGCCAAGTGGGATCAAGGCTTGGTTGGTCGAGGATCATTCAATACCTTTCACGGCGCTCGAATTGCGGTTTCGTGGCGGAACATCGCTGGATGAACCGGATAAGCGTGGAGCTGTGTATCTGATGAGCGGTTTGATCGAGGAAGGTGCTGGCGACATGGACGCGCGAACATACGCGCGCGAGCTTGAATCTCTGGCCGCTTCGTTTCAGTACAATGCCACGGACGACACTGTGTCTATCTCAGCTCAGTTTCTGACTGAGAACCGAGATGAGGTAATTGATCTGTTGCATACAACGATTCACGAGCCGCGTTTCGATCCCGATGCTGTGGAGCGGGTTCGCGCCCAGGTTTTGTCGGGGCTGAAATCCGACCAGACTGATCCTAACGACATTGCCGGTCTCAACTTTGCGAAGATGGCATATGGTGATCACCCATACGGCACTGAAGGCAAAGGATCGATCGAGAGCGTGTCGGTCCTGACACGAGAAGATGTGATCGCAGCCTACGAAGGCGTTTTTGCAAGGGATCGTCTGTACGTCGGAGCTGTTGGAGACATCACTGCCGAAGAACTAGGTGCCTTATTGGACAATTTGCTGGCTGACCTGCCCGCCGAAGGGAAGCCGATCCCTGCAAAAGCCGAAGTGACAATCGCTGGCGGCGTCAGCGTGGTGGACTTTGACACGCCACAATCCGTGGCTCTATTTGGCCAAAAAGGTATCGACCGCGATGATCCGGATTTCTTTCCAGCCTTTATACTGAATCACATTTTGGGCGGTGGCGGGTTCGAAAGCCGTCTGATGCAAGAAGTACGCGAAAAACGTGGGCTGACCTATGGAATTGCGACTTATCTGGTGCCCAAGGACTTAGCGTCAGTTTATTTGGGTTCGGTCTCATCAGCGAATGATCGCATAGCAGAGGCAGTTGATGTGATCCGTGCTGAGTGGGCTAGAGCAGCGGCCGAAGGTGTCACCCAGAAAGAGCTGGAAGATGCCAAGACGTATCTGACTGGTGCCTATCCGCTTCGGTTTGATGGTAATGGCCAGATTGCGGGGATTATGGTTGGCATGCAAATGGAAGATTTGCCGATCGATTATATATCCACCCGCAACGACAAAGTTAACGCAGTGACGCTTGAAGATGTGAACCGCGTTGCATCTGAGTTGCTCGACCCTGATGGTTTGCATTTCACTATTGTGGGTAAACCCGAAGGTCTAGAGGGTTAAATCGGTCAGGCCGCGGCGGCGGCCCGGTTTTGCGCTGCTACCGTGTGTACGTTGCTGTTGAGCAGTTTTTGCCGCGCGTGCCGGAAATGTGCCGCCTTCAAGGCTGCGTCTAGTTGACTGTTTCGCCGCAGCAATCGGATCAGGCGGGGACCGTCAAAAACCAGACAAGTGGTCGGTTGGGTAGCAAGAACCGTTGCTGTAGCCGGAAGTCCAAGACCAAACGTTAATTCCCCCAAAATTTCGTCAGCACTGCATACGTTTATGACTTTGCCGCCTTTTAGAATAGTAGTTCGGCCGCTGAGTAAAAAACCCAAGAAATCCGAAGTGTGCCCTTCTTCGATCAGGACGTCGCCGGGTTCGAATTTCATTACTTTGGAAGTGTTCAGAAGGCGTCGTGCCTGATGGGGTTTGATGGTATCCAGGTATTGCGAGATAAACCGCTTTTCCGGTTCGGAAAACCTGACAAAGTGATATGCGATAAATCCGCGGAGCAGTCCCATTACTGAAATCGCGATATAAGTGATTTGAATAATAACGCCGGCCAGATTGAAATCTTCGGACATGCTAACCAACACACAACCCGCCGCGACGATAACCATCAAGGGATAGGCAATTCCGGTGCCCCTGATAACGCCAATCTGCAGCAGAAAGTAATTCAAGATATACAGCCCAGCGCCGAATACGCCAATTGCGGTAATCAGCTGCATCAACGCGGGGAATTCTAAGGGAAAACTCAGCATGTTGTTTCCAGCCTGCCTCACATCAATTGAGTGACAAGTTGAACGCAGCATGTGGTCATGTATATGAACAAGTTCACATGTTATCGGTGATTTTGACTAGGCTTTAACCTGCGCCCGCAGCATATCACCCATCATTTGACCAAACTTGCCAGACCCGCGCTGATACAATGCTCCGTCAACTGCAAGAACCGTGCCGCTTACATAGCTGGCCATATCCGAGCTGAGAAACAGGCATGCGTCTGCTACGTCTTTGGTCGTCCCCCAACGACCCAACGGCACATCTTTGCGCAGTTGTTCTCCGGCTTGCGGCGTGGGTGCCAAACGTCTGGCGCCCTCGGTGTCTTCGATAAATCCGGGCACAACCGAGTTCACGCGGATACCTTCCATGCCCCATTCCATCGATAGAGTGCGCGTGATCTGGTCCACACCGGCTTTGGCTGCACAGACATGAGCCTGACCCTCATATGGTAAATAGGATTGCGGGGCTGAAATGTTGATGATGCTTGCACCGGGGCGTTTCAAATAGGGATAAGCACCTTTCATCACATGGATCGTTCCCATCAAGTCGATGTCAATCACAGCCTTGAACGCATTGACCGACATTTCCGCCGCCAATGCAGGAAAATTGCCTGCCGCACCCGAGACGAGTACATCAAATTCTCCGAAATCTTGGTGAAACCGCTTTAGGGCGCTGGCAACTGCCTCGTGGTCGCGGACGTCAAAAACCTCACCGATCGCCTCTTCAGCGCCTGCAACCCTTAGGGCTGCAACAGTGTCATCGACTTTTTCCTGCGATCTGCTTGCCACCGCGACCTTGGCTCCAGCGGCGGCAAACGCCTCCGCTATGCCTCGATTGATACCGCTGGTACCGCCAACGACGACAACTGATTTTCCTGCAAAGTTCATATAGGCCTCCCGGAATGCGAGAACCCTACTCTCCGTAGGGCACCCAGACGTTCTTGATTTCAGTTGCAGCCTGCAAGAACCGGCGGGATTGGTCCACGCTCCAGTCAAATGTCGTCGCGTTGTTGACCCAGGTCCGTTTCAAGTTTCCGGCCGAAACGACTTCGATCTCTTTCGACAAGTCTGATGACGAGAAACTCCAGACGGCGTCAACATTCAGATGCGAGGCCAGCGGCATTGCCAATTCGGTATGGCTCCCGGTTAGGATGTTGACGACGCCTGCGGGAACATCTGAAGTCTCTAAAATTTGGTAGAAGTCGGTCGCAGCCAGTGGGTAAGGTTCAGAGGCAACCAGAACAATCCGGTTGCCCATCGCAATCGCCGGTGCCATGGCTGAAACCAACCCCAAAAGAGGTGTCTCGTCGGCGCAAAGTGTGCCAATTACGCCCACAGGTTCTTTCATGGCAATGGCCACACCACGGATCGGGACGCCATGCACCTGACCGTCATACTTGTCCGCCCAAGCAGCGGCCGTGAACAAGCGCTGAATCGAGGCCTCAACCTCTTTTGCACCGTCTTTTTTGCCGGTCATTGAATCGATGCGGGCAGCGAATTCATCAGCGCGGGCCGAGAGGTTTTCGCCGATATAATACAAGATTTGCGCGCGCAGGTGGCCAGTGGTTTTCGACCAGCCTTTGGCACCTGACGCGGCCTCGACCGCGTTGCGCACGTCTTTGCGGTTGGCAAGGCCCACGTGGCCCAGCAAGCCGGACTTGCCCCAGACCGGTTTAGAGTAGCCGCCATCTGGCCGAGCTTGCTTACCGCCGACATACATTTTTGCGGTGCGGTCAATTGGGTCAACAGGAGCGCCTTCGCCAAGAATGGCTTCGATTTTTGTCAATGGTTTAGCCTTGCCCTTCGGCTTCGTGTAGGCCGTCAAGCCTTCCCAGCCTCCCTCACGACCAAACCCACTTTCACGAACCCCACCAAACCCGGCCGCTGCATCAAACAGGTTCGTCGCGTTTACCCAGACCACACCAGCAACAAGCTTGGGGGCGATATCCAAGGCGAGGTTCACGTTCTCGGTCCAAACTGTTGCAGCCAGCCCATAACGGGTGTTGTTGGCCAATTCTACGGCCTCAGCCGGGGTACGGAAAGTTGATGAAACCAGCACCGGTCCAAATATTTCCTCTTGCATCAACGGGTCCGAGGTCTCCAGCCCCGAGATCAGCGTTGGCGGGTAGTAGCAACCATTCTCGGGCAGCTCGCAAGCCGCATGATGAACGTGACCGGCCGTGTTGCGATCCACCATGGCTTTGATGGTTTGTAACTGCACCGGGTCCACGACCGCGCCGACGTCGATGCATTTGTCCAGCGGGTTGCCGACACGCAGTTTATCCATGCGGGCGCGCAGTTTCTCGTGGAAGCGGTCTGAAATGCCTTCTTGCACCAATAGACGAGAACCCGCACAGCAGACCTGACCCTGATTGAACCAGATCGCATCGACCAATCCTTCGATGGCTGAGTCGAGATCGGCGTCGTCGAAGACGATGTAGGCGGACTTGCCACCCAACTCTAATGTTAGCTCTTTGCCCGAACCTGCGGTCGCTTCACGTATACGCCGTCCAACAACCGTCGAGCCAGTAAAGGCGATTTTGTCTACGTCCGAGGCGACGATCATCTCACCCACCGCGCCGTCGCCGGTCACAATGTTCACAACGCCCTTCGGGAGGCCGGCCTGTGTGCAGATATCCGCAAACAATAGTGCGGTCAGCGAGGTATACTCGGCTGGTTTCAGAACCACCGTGTTCCCCATTGCAATCGCCGGAGCAACTTTCCAGGCGAGCATCAGCAAAGGGAAGTTCCAAGGGATGATCTGACCGCAAACTCCCAGCGCCCTTGCCTCAGGCAACTCGCTCTCCATGAGCTGTGCCATACCTGCGTGGTAATAGAAATGGCGTTGCACCAACGGTATATCGATGTCTCGGGATTCACGGATGGGTTTGCCGTTATCCATACTCTCAAGTACAGAAAACAGACGTGAGTGTTTCTGCAATAGACGGGCGATGGCATAGAGATAACGTGCTCGGCCCGCGCCGCCTAGCTTCTCCCATTTTGGTTGAGCTTTGCGGGCGGCAGCAACTGCCGCGTTCACGTCCGTCTGTTTCGCCTGTGTCAACTTGGCAAGCACTTCTCCGGTCGCAGGGTTGCGGCTTTCAAATCCATTACCGGGTTTAGTAAACGCGCCATCAATATAGTGACCAAACTTGCCACCTTGATCGACTAACCAAGCAAGCGCCTCAGCAGCGCTTTCAGGGGCAGGGCCGTAGTCCATCGTTTCGAAGATTTCTTTGACTGTCATTGTTCTTGCCCTCAGCCCATCGAATGCCTGTAGCCAGCCGAGTAAGCCCCGGTGACGTAGTGTTCCAACTGTCGCTCGATGTCCCCCAACAGCGAAGACGCGCCAAAGCGGAATAAATCAGGCTCAAGCCAACGGTCACCCAACTCATCTTTAATCAGCGACAAGTAAACCAGCGCGTCTTTAGCTTTGGAAATTCCTCCTGCAGGTTTGTATCCGACACGATATCCGGTGCGGTCATAGAAGTCCCGGATCGCCCTTATCATCACCAGCGAGACAGGCAGCGTCGCGTTGACGCTTTCCTTTCCGGTCGAGGTCTTGATGAAATCGGCTCCAGCCATGATGCACACCACTGAGGCACGGGCGACGTTTCGCAAGCTGCCCAACTCTCCCGTCGCTAAGATTGCTTTTACGTGGGCATCGCCGCAGGCTGCGCGGAATGCTTTCATTTCATCGTACAAAGCCTGCCAATTGCCCGACAGCACATGGCGGCGTGAGATGACAATGTCGATCTCTTCAGCTCCGGCTTTTACGCTTTCTTCGATCTCAGCCACGCGCAGGTGGAACGGCGAAAGCCCCGCTGGAAACCCGGTTGAAACGGCAGCAACCGGAATGCCAGTCCCTTTGAGCGCATCAACGGCCGTCTCTATCATGTCGTGATAGACACAAACCGCACCTGTTGTGATAGGTGGCATATCTAAAGCGTTCAAAATCGAAGTTGCCACTGGCTGTCGCGCTTTTGCACACAACCGGCGAACACGGCCCACGGTATCATCGCCTGATAGGGTGGTCAGGTCGATCATTGTGACCGCCTTTAGCAGCCAAGCGGCTTGATGCTCTTTCTTGACCGAGCGGCGACCAGGCAAAGTTGCAGCACGCCGCTCAATCGCCGAGGTGTTGGCCTGAACGGCGCGTACCCAATCCAAATCAAGTTCGGTGCCGGGGTTTCTGGGTTCCGTTACCTGCGGCAGATGCGCCGTGCGCACTGGGCTTTCTGAGCTCTGCGTATCCATCTTCACGTCCTATGGGAGGTTTGAGCCAAAATCGCATGGGTTTGGCTTAAATGGAAGGCCACCGGCAGGATAGATGGCGATATTTTGACCAATTGGAAAAAATCCTCTTCTTTCTTGCGAATAATTCTCAATAGCATTGACTTAGTTGCGAATGGTTCGCATATTCTAGCCTCTAGAGAACACCAGAATAGGATCACAGATGATTCGCCGCAGTTTTGTCGCCGCATTAGCATTTACCGCTGCCCTGCCGTTTGCGGTTTGGGCGCAACCGCCTTTGAAGGTGGTCGCTACGACTGGGATGATTGCTGATGCTGCGCGCCAGGTCGGTGGGGAGCAAATTGAGGTCAGGGGATTGATGGGCCCTGGCGTGGATCCTCATGCCTATCGCCAGACTCGCAGCGATATCGTCGCAATGACGCGCGCCGATCTCATCTTGTGGAACGGTCTTTATCTGGAGGCACAGATGGAAGACTTTTTTCACGACCTCGGACGCAAACGGACTGTGGTTGCTGTGGCAGAAGGTGTCGACCCTTCGAAACTGCGGGCGCATGATGACTATGCCGACAAATTCGATCCACATGTGTGGATGACGCCGGACTTGTGGCGGGATGTAGTTTTAGAGGTTCAGGCTGCGCTGACATTGGCCCGACCCGAGGCCGCGGAATCTTTTGCGTCAAATGCCCAGCTCCATTTGGCCGAACTCGACCGGTTGACGAAATATGCGCAGGATACCCTGGGTAGTGTCCCTGATAACAGTAAGGTGTTGGTCACCGCTCATGACGCCTTTGGCTATTTCGGCGACAGCTTTGGTTTCGAGGTTTTGGGTATTCAGGGCATTTCGACCCAGTCAGAAGCGGGGCTTAACAGGATTGGAGAACTGGTTGATCTTTTAGTTGATCGCAAGATCTCAGCCGTGTTTGTCGAAAGTTCGGTGTCTGACCGTTCTATGCGGGCATTGATCGAAGGTGCTTCAGCAAAGGGACATGCGGTTGCAATCGGTGGTGAATTATTCTCGGATGCGATGGGAGAGGCCGGCACGTACGAAGGAACGTATATCGGCATGCTGGATCACAACATCACAGTTATCGCAAGCGCACTTGGTGGTGATGTGCCGACGGGCGGTATGAATAACAAGCTGTCAGCGGGGTTCTGATCGATGTTAGACTTGGTTAGCAGTCAGGGAATTACCGTTGAAGACCGCGGCCCCGGTGACAGTCCGCTGGCCGTAAGGGGTCTAACCGTTTCCTATGGGCAGAAACCTGCGGTGTTCTCAGTGGACATGACCGTACAACCGGGTGCGATGACTGCCATTATTGGACCAAACGGAGCGGGTAAGTCGACCCTTTTAAAGGCAGCGCTGGGAATTGTTAAGCCGTTGTCCGGGCTGGTAACTGTTTACGGGCGGCCACTTGACCAGCAACGTTCGAGAATAGCTTACGTGCCTCAACGCGCCAGTGTCGACTGGGACTTTCCGACCCGTGTTATCGATGTGGTCCTTATGGGTCTTTCCCGCGAGTTGGGACTGTTGGGCCGCGTACGGGCGCGCCACAAATCTCATGCGAAGGACTGTCTTCATCGAGTCGGCATGCGCGATTTCGGGGATCGCCAGATTGGACAATTGTCTGGTGGTCAGCAACAGCGGGTGTTTTTGGCCCGAGCATTGGCGCAGGAAGCAGATCTGTACTTGCTGGATGAACCGTTTGCCGGAGTAGATGCTGCCACAGAAAAAGCAATCATTGGTGTGCTCAAGTCACTCAAGTCATCTGGAAAGACAGTCGTTGTCGTGCATCACGACCTTGCAACAGTCACTGAGTATTTCGACCACGTTTTTCTGATCAATACGCGCAAGGTCGCAGAGGGGCCGGTCGCTGAGGCCTTTACCGCCGAGACACTCCAATCAACTTACGGCGGGCGGTTGGCAACAGCCCAGATCGATCAGATTTCGGGCGTACTGGGATAAATCATGCTTTGGGATGCTTTGGCCTTGCAGCTTGGCTATAACGCCACGCTGGTAGCCATCGGTTCGACTTTATTGGGCGTTGCTGCAGGGATAACTGGGACATTTTTGTTCCTGCGAAAAAGAGCACTGGTAAGCGACGCGGTCAGCCACGCGACCTTGCCCGGAGTTTGTCTTGCATTCTTACTATTGGTCGCATTGGGCGGAGATGGTCGCAATCTGATAGGGCTGCTAGCGGGTTCCGCAGTATCAGCATGGCTAGGCCTGCTTTGCATGAACTGGCTGACACACAATACACGTTTGGCCGAAGACGCAGCAATCGGCGCTGTTTTATCGGTGTTCTTTGGGTTCGGTATTGTTCTTCTAACTATCATTCAATCACTGGGTGTTGGCAGGCAGGCTGGGTTAGAGGGTTTTCTTTTGGGTACTACCGCAGGAATGCTCAGACTGGATGCGCTGATAATCGCGATCGGAGGCGCAGCGACTCTGATCTTGGTTACTGTAATTCGACGGCCGATGATGATGGTCGCCTTTGACCCTGAATACGCTGCGGCCCGGGGTGTTGCGGTCAATCGAACCGATCTGGCGATGATGGGACTGGTCATGGCCGTAACTGTAATCGGCCTAAAGATTGTTGGTCTGATCCTGATCGTTGCATTGCTGATTATCCCGCCGGTGACGGCTCGTTTCTGGTCTGAGCGCTCGGATCTTGTCGTATTGTTGGCCGGAATGGCGGGTGGTCTTGCCGGATACTTGGGTGCTGCAATATCGGCATCAACTCCAGACCTGCCAACCGGACCGATCATTGTACTTGTCAGCTTTGGGTTTTTTGCCCTGTCACTGTTATTGGCACCGGCAAGAGGTGTATTGGCAGCCGTCTTGCGCCACGTGCAATTTCAACGCCGCATACACATCCGACAAGGGTTGTTAGCGTTGGCACAAGGGCAAATGATTTACGAGCCATTAACGCTGCGATTGCTCCACCGTGCTGGGTTGGCCCGGGCAGACGGTGTTGCGACAGATGCCGGACGTGCGCGCGCAGCCAAGGCATTGCGCGACGAAAAGAGATGGGAAATTGTGCGTGCCGATCTGACCCATGAGGCGACAGCGGCGCTCTATGATGGGCTTAGGGATATAGAAACAGTACTGACAAAAGACCAGATAGAAGAGATTGACCTTCGAATTGGCGGTCCGCACGGGATACAGCCATGAACGGAGAAGAATTCGTAACCCTTTCCCTTACACCTTTGCTTATAGGCACATTTTCGGCAATCGCTTGCGCGTTACCGGGAAATTTTCTGGTATTGCGAAAACAGGCGCTGATTGGTGACGCCATCAGCCATGTTGTTTTGCCGGGGATCGTCGTGTCCTTTTTGTTGACGGGTGCGATTTCGACATGGCCAATGATGTTGGGTGCCGCAGGCGCCGCCATTGTGTCGGTTGTGATGATTGAAGCGATCCGTAGATTGGGCAAGATAGAACCCGGCGCGGCCATGGGTGTAGTCTTTACCTCAATGTTTGCTGCAGGCGTTTTACTGCTGGAACAGACCGACACGTCAACCGTGCACTTGGATGTCGAACATGCGTTGTATGGCAATCTGGAAAGTTTGATTTGGTTGGACGCAACAGGATGGCAATCCGTATTGGACCCTCAGGCGCTAGCGGGGTTGCCACCGGAACTTCCTCGTATCGCTATGACGCTTCTTGGAGTGGCTCTGTTCACATGGATATTTTGGCGCCCGCTCAAGATATCGACCTTTGACGAAGGTTTCGCCCGTACGATAGGGATTCGAACCGGGCGATTAGGTCTGGCGCTGGTTATAGCTGCCGCTATTGCCGCCGTCGCGGCATTTGATGCCGTTGGGTCAATTATCGTAATTGCGATGTTTATATGCCCACCTGCTGCGGCGAGGATGATGACAAACCGACTGGAGACACAGGTCGTTTGGAGCGTTTTTTTTGCCACCGTTTCAGCAGTTTTAGGTTATGTGCTTGCGGGATACGGGCCGCTTTGGCTTGGCGGTCTTAATGCGGTCAGCGCGGCTGGCATGATTGCGACGGTTTCAGGATTGATTTTGATGATCTGCGCAATTTTCGGTCCGTGCAGAACTAGATCAGGGGCGCCAAACAGTAATTAGCTCGGCATATTCACGCCAAATCCAATGCTGTGGTTTAGGCTGAACTTCGCCAAACACAAACAATAACTAATTATTAATAAGATTTATTTCGAATCTCATGATAGATGAATTTAAATTGTTAACAGGATGACCACCACTCACGTTGAATTGTCCGGCTTTTTGTGATCACATTCGCTTCCCCCTTGTCGAAGTGATCACAAAGGCCGGACATTTTCGTTTTGGCGCCTTTGTTTCGTAAAATCGTCCGCTCAAACCTGTGGCAGAATCGCGTTCTGATATGCTAGGTCTTGGGGTATGGCGCAAACTAACCCCAATATCAACGATAACCGCCCAGTGATACGACAGCTTGACGATACTGCAATAAACCGAATTGCAGCAGGCGAAGTTGTCGAACGTCCTGCTTCGGCAGTCAAAGAGTTGGTAGAAAACGCTCTGGATGCAGGTGCCGACCGCGTTGCCATCGATATCGCCGATGGGGGCAAGACGCTGATTCGCGTCACGGACAATGGGTGCGGAATCGCGGGTAGGGACTTATCGCTGGCCCTGTCCCGGCACGCTACTTCAAAGATCGACGGATCAGACCTGTTGAACATCCATACGTTTGGTTTTCGGGGAGAGGCATTGCCTTCTTTGGGGGCCGTTGGCCGCCTGACAATAACCAGCCGTATCGAAGGAGAAGAGGCGGCCTCGATCCACGTTGCAGGCGGCAGTATGGAAGCGATAAAACCTGCAGCGCTGCGCTCGGGCACAGTGGTCGAGTTGCGTGACCTGTTTTTTGCGACGCCCGCACGTTTGAAATTTATGCGCACCGACCGAGCCGAAGGGCAGGCGATCACCGATACTGTCAAACGCCTTGCGATGGCCGAGCCTGCCGTTGCGTTCACTTTGCGCGACGTTTCGGGCGGAGGCCCGGGAAGAGCGGTATTTCGCGTGGACCGCGAGAACGGTGATCTATTCGACGCGTTGCACAACCGCCTTGCGCGCATTCTGGGCGGAGAATTTGCCGAGAACGCCTTGCGAATTGATGCAACGCGCGAAGGTATCAGGTTGTATGGTTACGCCGCACTACCAACTTATTCCCGCGGTGCTGCAGTTGCCCAGTATCTTTTCGTCAATGGGCGACCCGTGCGAGACAAGATGCTGACCGGGGCATTGCGGGCAGCCTATTTCGATTTTCTTAGCCGCGACCGTCATCCTGCTGCAGCGTTGTTTGTTGAATGTGACCCAACCTTAGTGGATGTGAACGTGCACCCGGCAAAATCCGAAGTGCGGTTTCGTGATCCGGGCATTGCGCGCGGTCTTATCGTCTCGGCCCTGCGCCATGCATTGGCCGAGGCCGGACATCGCGCTTCTTCGACGGTGGCCACGGCAACACTGGGTGCCATGCGGCCGGAACCAATACCGTCTAATCCGGCTAGGGTCTACCAGATGGACAGAACACTCCCGGCGGCGCGACAAGTTGCTTATCAAGCGCAGGAATCAGGATTCGCTGAATTATCCCGCGACTACAGTGGAAGAGTTGTCGAGCCGGTAGGCGATCCTGAAGTTCATGAACCCACAGAGGATTTGCCATTGGGTGCAGCGCGCGGGCAAGTCCATGAAAATTATATAATAGCGCAGACAGCCAACGGTATGGTGATCGTCGATCAACATGCGGCCCATGAAAGACTGGTTTATGAGAAACTCAAACGTCAGATGGCCGAAAATGGTGTTGCCGCGCAGGCCTTGCTGATACCCGAGATTGTTGAGCTGTCAGAGGTTGACTGCGCCCGGCTTTTGGCTGTTGCCGATGACCTTGCGCGTTTTGGTCTGACGCTTGAGCCTTTTGGCGGCGGGGCGATTGCAGTGCGTGAGACACCAGCCGTACTTGGGGAGGTCAACGCCCGTGCGATGGTTCTAGACATCTTGGATGAGCTGGCTGATCAGGGCGAAAGTCAAGCGGTGCAGGCTCGGATCGAGGCGATCCTTAGCCGGGTTGCATGCCACGGTTCTGTTAGATCTGGCCGCAGGATGCGGGCCGAAGAAATGAACGCACTTCTCCGTGAGATGGAGGCGACGCCGCACTCGGGCCAATGCAATCATGGTCGTCCGACCTATGTGGAACTTAAGCTGAGCGATATCGAGAGGCTGTTCGGGCGCAGTTGATCTAAATGCCTGGTAGGGCTATGAAGAATAAAACAAGAACACACGAGTAGAGATGATTGAAATCGCAGGCACCGAATACTCATTGAATGACCCAATGGTAATGGCCTCCCTGATTGGTGTTGCAGTGACATTTTTGATTCTTGTTTTGCTTTTTCTGGCGCTGCGTGCTGCGAACCGTTCGGCCAGAAACATTGAACCGCTTACCCGTCAGATGGTCCAATTAGGGCAGCACGTACAGCAATTGGGGCAAGGGCAGGAACAACTGCGCGGTGGATTGCAGCATGTTTCGGACACTCAGGCCACCGCACAGGTTCAGGTGATCCAAACGGTGGAGGCGCGGCTTTCCTCCGTACAGCAACAGATGAACGATCGGCTGGCGGACAACGCGATGAAATCCACCCGGGCTCTTGCCGAAATGCAAGAGCGGATGAAGGAATCGTTGCACGGATCGTCAAAACAGACTGCGACCTCCCTGACCCAGTTGCAGGAACGACTGGCCGCCATCGATAAGGCACAAGACAATATAACTAAGTTGTCCGGCGATGTTTTGTCTTTGCAAGACATCCTCTCCAACAAGCAAACCCGTGGCGCGTTTGGCGAGATTCAATTGAATGACATCGTTTCCAAGGCGCTGCCTGCAGATAGTTTCCGGTTACAGGCGACGCTTTCAAATGGCCGCCGGGCTGATTGCCTGATCAATCTGCCCAATCCGCCGGGCCCAATCGTGATCGACAGCAAATTCCCATTGGAAGCTTATGAGGCTTTGATCGGGTCCTCTAGCGACGCTGAATTTAAGTCGGCTGTACAAATGTTTAGGACCACGGTCCGAAAACATATTACCGACATATCAGAAAAATATATTCTGGACGGCGAAACGGCCGATGGTGCGCTGATGTTTTTGCCATCAGAAGCGGTTTACGCGGAACTGCATGCCAAGTTCCCCGAACTGGTGCAGGAGAGTTTTTCAAAACGCGTCTGGATTGTCTCTCCCACCACATGCATGGCTACGTTGAATACGATGCGTGCAATTCTCAAGGATGCGCGGATGCGCGAACAGGCTGGTGCGATCCGAAAGGAGCTGGGGATGTTGCACAAAGATGTTGAACGTCTAGGTGAACGCGTCACAAATCTGGATCGACATTTTGGGCAGGCGGCCAAAGATATCTCGGACATCAAGATCAGCGCCGAAAAGGCCGGACGACGGGCACAGCGGCTAGACAATTTTGATTTTGAAGAACTGGTTCCAGAGGATCACAACAACGTTGTCCCGTTAGGCAAAACCGAAGTTTAAACTCTATTGAATCGACAGGTCCAGATTGTAGCCGACCGTTTTCCCAGTGTCACGGTCGTTGCCCATAAGATAAACGCGAATCGTGTAGTCCCCGTCTTCGGGCAGATTGATCCGGGCAGTATTTCCATCAATTGAGCCAATATATATCGCGGTCCCATCGCTGCCGGGTGGCAAGATATTGAAATAGATAACGCCATTTCCGTTAGTGTCGCTGACGCTAAGTTCAGCAAACATCTCCTGGCCGGCTTTTGCGCCCAACGTATAGTCGAAATACTCGTTCCCGGTGATCGTGCCGTTGACCATTGTGCCGTAGTTGCCAGGTTGAAACTTTACCTCAGCGGTAGACTGCGCTTGTGCCAACGCTCCTATGGTCGAAAAGACAATCGCTACGAACAACCACTTCACACTTAGCAACCTCTTTGACTCGATCCGGATATAAACGTCAGATCCGTAGGAATGGCTGGAACAGACGCGGCATCAGCTTGTTGAACCTAAGTGGCGCATCTGTCACGGCTAGGCAAATGCAATCTTCTGACATATCCGCAACAGGCGTGTGTTCCAGATCTTCGTCCGCAATCTCAACGTCACCGCGCGCAAAATGGTCCACCTCATCCGAGAACGCGCCTTGCAAAACCATGGTAAGTTCCATGCCGTTATGACCGTGATCAGGTACCGCGGCCCCTGCGGGAATGAACAATAGGCGCGCAGTCGCCTCGCGCGTTGTCGGCAAAATTGCCTGTTTCACTCCCATACCAATTGATTTCCAGCGGATCGCGCTGACATCACCGCCGACATATTCCTGAAGCGGAGTCGGCAAGACGGAGCAAGATGGCCGAACAGTTTTGGGTGTCGGTTCACCTTTGGCAATTAGTGCCATAGTTGCAGTCAGAGACTCCTCACCCATTTGCAGAGGCATCTCGTGGTCGTCTAGAACGAACCCACCGACGGCGTCAAAACTTTCCGCCTGCGCACGGCAATGGTCACACAACGACAAATGCGTAGCGACCATCAAGTCGAAAGCCTCGGGTAGAGATCCTGCTGCATATGCCATCAGCAGGTCGTCGGTCAGGTGATGTTTTATGTCCTTACTCATCTCATTCAACTCAATTCATCGCATGGCGCAAGCGGTCCAGCGCCAGCCTTATACGTGATTTGATAGTTCCCAAAGGCAACCCTGTCTGCGACGCAATCTCGCGGTGACTCAGGTCTCCAAAATAAGCCTTCTGGATCAGCTCTCTTTGCGCATCCGGAAGCGCCGCCATAGCGTCACGCAGCTGCGCGGTTTCCTGTTGAAGCGCAATCACATCGTCCTGATCAGGTTCCGCCTCGGGGCCCCAACCCAGATCTTCGGGTTCAGGACGGCGTTGTTTGCGCAGGACATCGATGCGCTTGTTACGGGCGATCGTGAACACCCATGTTGCAACCGTTGCTCGGGACGGGTCGAACAGATGGGCCTTATGCCACAACGTCGCCATTACTTCTTGCGCGCATTCTTCCGCCGTAGTTGCGTCCGAACCTGACTTAATCAGAAACGCCTTCACCCTTGGGGCAAAGTGTCGGAACAATTCGGCGAAAGCCAACTGATCTTTTTCGTCCCGAATGCGTCTGACGTGGAGAACCCACTCTTGCCGGATATCGCAGCTGTTGTTCGATCCGTTCACCGACTTACCCCTGACACTTTTCGGCGCGAACTTGGATGGCACAAAATCAGGCTCAGCCGACGGTGTGTCCAAGGTCGCGATATCAGTTTCGGCAAACATAACCACAATACGCGCCGCAGCCCAAGTCGGATCACTTTATTTAATTGTTTTAATCCACACTGCGCTAAACTTCGTACAACTGTATGAAACGCTATACGGAATATTCTGTATTTTTAGCAGGTTACGGTCAGAACGAAAATCGAAACTACATGAACGAAATAGAGCATATATCTGGCCATACTTATCACGGCCGAAAGGGTTCAATTAAAAACTCCTTTCGTTATTCCGTGGACTACATCCTATTCGACCCAGAAGGTCGGCCGAAAACGCCGTTTTTATTTTCTGTCAACAAGGCAAATATTACAAACTGGCGGGATCGCGATCATGGTGGCGATCCGGGCAAAGGCACCGGGGCCGCGTGGCTGCGGAAACGGTTTGATGAATTGCAGTTTCCCCAGCCCGCTCGGATTGTGTTGCTAACGCAACCGCGTGTTTTGGCTCACGTTTTTAACCCGGTCAGTTTCTGGTTCTGTTTCGATCAAAATGACGGTCTATACGCCGTTGTGGCCGAAGTCACGAATACCTACGGAACCCGCCACAGCTATCTATGTCACAAACCAGACCTTTCGCTAATTCAGCCTTCGGATCGCATCGTCGCTAAAAAGCTGATGCATGTCTCACCGTTTCAAAAGATCGAAGGTGTATACACTTTTCGGTTTGACTATCGTTTGGAAAGGGTAGGCGTGTGGATAGATTACACGCGGGAAAACGGTGGTCTTATCGCGACCCTCACCGGGCCCCGAAATTTGCTGACAAATCGCACAATACTTTGGGCTTTGGTCCGACGCCCGTTTGGCGCAAGGCGGGTTTTTGCGCTAATAGTTTGGCAGGCCGCCAAGCTCTGGTTTAAAAATGCCCGATTCCGGCCGTTTCGTTCAGAACCCGTGCCTTCCTGCCCAATCTCTCGCCCGCGCGAGCAATAGGGGTTTAGTTTGCTCAAGATCAAAGACGCAAGCCTGAGATGGTGGTTTTGATTGATGGAAACCGCGGACACAGGAGTTGGTCATATGCTGGAGATTTCGGCTAGAAAAGTCGCCCAAGTTGCGATGATGGGGCGAGAACTGGAACGTGCAGAAGGCGAGTTGCGCGCTTTTGTTGACCGAATGAGTGAGGATGAACAAGCAGAGCTGGTCGCAATAATGTGGATTGGTCGTGAAAGTTTTTTTGCCGAAGATCTGGCTGAGGCCATTGTGACCGCTAAGACCGAGGCCTCGACCCCCTGTGCCGACTACTTGATCGGGACTCCACACTTGTCTGACCACTTGGAAAACGGGCTGGATGCGCTGGGAATTTCGGCGGAAGACGTGGAAAACGATCTCATGTGAAAACCATTCTGCTGTTCAAGGGGAGCATCCAATAGGGATGAACCTGCAACATGTCGCAGAACTCTTAGTTTTTGTGTAAGCTGGCACAGGAGTATGTGATCGGCCTGTAGCTATCAGGCTGCGTTTTGGATAGAGCAGATTTATGCTTCGCACATTGCAGTTGGTAATATTCTGCGGAATTGTTCTGGTTGGGTTCTTGGCGCCTAGGCCTTCACTTGCTTGCGGGGTTTGCGTAACATTGCCGGAATACTCTCTGGCAGATCGCATTTTGTCGTCGCGCGTGATCGTTCTTGCCGCTCCGTCTCCTGACAATCCATTTAAGTTTGTTCCCGTGAAAGTCTTGAAAGGAACATCCGACCAACTTGCGAGGGCACCGGAAATTCCATTTTTGGTGGATAGCTCGACACGTGCAGCTTTTCGCGCTGATCCGAACCGAAGAGTTTTAATGATTTATGGATCCTCTTTGCTGGACAAAACAGGACGAGGCCTTTCAGCTGAGTGGTCTAAAGCCTTTTTGGTCACTCCTGAACGTGCTGAATTTTTGAGCCAGGTCCGCTCAAGTGGGCAAAGCTGGGGCATTGGACAGAGCGACTCGCGGGACCGCATAGAATTCTTTACCCATTTTCTGGAACATCACGACCGGGTGTTACGCGATACTGCGCTGTTAGAAATTCACCGCGCTCCTTATCCCATTGTGCGTGAACTGGGGATAACTGTTTCAACTGACGTGCTGCGGCAGGATCTGCGAACCGTTGGGCGTTATGCTTATGCACCTGCTGCAATCCGTTTGCTTGGGTTACAGAAAGATTCGCAAGCGCGAGAGTTTGTTCGATCCCAATACTCATCCTCTTTAAAAACCGGAGGAATAAGCCTTCGGGAATGGGCCGTTGCCGGAATAGAAGCAGATGGGTCAAAGGCCGTCGCCCAAATTGGAAACGCGATCGCGGAAAATTATGGAACGCAGGACGATCTGAAAGCTTTGATCCGCGCGCTTGCCGATGCAGGAGCTGTGGCACCGGAGCATCGAGAACAAATCTCTGAAGTCTTCAAGCAAACACTGGAAGATGATCCTGCGTCAGTTGTCTGGATAGCGGCTGCGGTGAATGTTTGGGAAGACGACACACTGAATTCGACTTTCGAGGCGTTGCTTGCATCGGACGAAACTCCACCGGCGGCGCAGTTCCTGATCAGAAACTTACTTGAAACCGAAGACCCAGGCTAATCGCGGATTGCATGAGTTGAATTGTGCCAACTGGCCGCCCAAACCCGCAATTCTTACGATGCAGACTTTCATTAACATAGCTTAATGAGTCGTTTTGGCGTCGTTAAGGCAGTGCTCCTTTATTTTAACTGTACAGAAAAAAAGCAGTTAATTCTTGGAGGAGAAAAACAATGGAATATACCAATAAAGTAACGCCCCAAAGCAGTGTCTTTGCGGGCCTGTTTTCTGATTTTGCCGAAGCTCGGGTTGAACAATTCCGTCGCAGGCTATTCTCAAAAACCGTTAATGAACTCAGACGGCTGAGTGACCAGCAACTGGACGACATTGGTGTGCCGCGGGAGCAGATCGAACGGAAAGCTTATGAAAGCGTCTACAATCACAGACCTTACCGTCATTGACCGCGATACGGGCAAAACATTCATCGGCCCGTCGGAATTCAAAAGTTATGAGGTATCCACCATGTTTGATGTAATACCACCGACCGACAACTCCCCCTTGGCCAGTGCCCTTTTGTTGTTTGATCGAGCAATGCGGATAAACGCTATCAAAGGGGATATTGTGTTTGCGGCCCAACAGTTAAACGGGTTGACTGATCATCAATTGGCCGAGCTTGGTCTGAACCGAAAAGATATCGAGGATACAATTGATCGGTACATCTAAAATTGCACCACTTATCCTCAACAAAGCTAATTTTTTGATGGGCCGTTCAAAATACTTGAGTGGCCCATTCGTTTATTTGGATTGATACATTCGGTTGATCGACCAGACCTAAAGTCCCGATTTTTTGAACTCATCAGATGTTCGGTCAGGATTTTGACATTCGAAGGCAATCACAATTGGAGAGAAAGCAGCTTTCGGCAAATGGCCGAGGTCTGTTTCCATCTGGATCCACGAAATGTAAAATTAGTATTGATCTTTCACATGATCTACGATCTGCAATTGTTGTGCCAGTTTATCGACTTCCGCCATCCATTGGCTGACCAGTTTCGGATCACTGGGCGCAGCGTGTACCCCAACAGGAATTTCGCGGTTTAATACTGCCTCGACGGCCAGCGACACCGGGATAGACACCAGTCGTGCCATTGCTGTGCCACGATCATCGCCCCAAGCATCCATGACATAGGTTTTGTGCCAAACTTCTTGCCCATCCTTTTCGGCTTTTAGGCCTACGCACAGAACAACCCGATCAGGTTCGCCTTCGTCGTAAGCGTTTTCGCTCCAGAACTGGTCCGACATTTGTTTCAAACGAGTTTCGCCTTCGGGTCCGGACAGTGTTTCGATTTCGGAAAAAACATCTGACCAAGCATCCGCCCATCCGTTTAGTCGCAAGGTGCCACGTACAAATTCCTTGACTGGCCAATGGTCTTCAAAATGGTACTGGGCCATGAAAGGGACGGAGTCACGGTTTGGATAAACTTCGAAACTTTCAGGGATTGGTAACGGAGCGATATAGCTGCTGATCGCATCCCAAGGGCGTGCGACGTCCAGCGTTGCGTAGTCTCGGATCGACTTCGAGGGGGACCGAAGCGCTTTGAGAACGCCTAGCGGCGACCAGCTGAACTTGTATCGGAATGGGTTGGGGTTTTTCGGGACGCCCCCGCAATAAGAAATAAAGCTAAGATGGTTTTGCGGATCGAATGCGCTCGATGCGCGGTAGTCATCAACAAGTGCGTGGGCCATCAAGTGATCAATCCCAGGGTCCAGGCCGACCTCGTTCACCAATGCTACGCCAGCGTCACGTGCCTTATCGTCCAGCGCGCGCATTTCTGGAGCAATATAAGAGGAAGAAACGAAATTCGCCTGTTTAGAGATCGCCAGTTCCGCCAACGGGACATGCCAATCTCCGGGCAGCATGGAAACGATCACGTCACCTTTTTCAAGGACCGAACCCAGCGCGTCGATGTCAAAGGCTTGGATGTCGTTTGTTAAGTCTCCAACCTCAACTTTGGCTTTTTCAATAGTCCGGTTCCAGACTGTGACTTTGTGCCCGCCTTCGATCAGGCGGCGCAGACCTGGGATTGCCGACAGGCCAGTTCCACACCAATGAATCGTCATCGCTTAGATCCCTTTTACATGCGATTTGTACGTAGTCGCCGCTCGACCCCAAACACCGCCATTGATATCCGATAAGGTTAGCAGAGAAGGCAGTAGCTGAGCTGCATAATCTTCGGAACTTTCGACCGGCAGCATTGACGGCAGATTGTCGATTGCCATCACGTCCATCACCGGATCGGTGGCGACACGCACGGCCGGGGCGTCCCAGGTGGTCGCGTGATCGTAGACGGGAACAGGGTTGTAATCACTGTCCGGGTCGCAAGCTATGTCGCCAATTGCCGTCAGGTTGCGGGGAGAGCTCAGTGCAGCCCTTGGAACAAAAACTGGTGTTCCTGGGCGGGCCAGTATGCAGTTCAGAAACAAGTCGTGTTCAAGAATTTCCAGAAAAGGTCCACCGCTGGCGGTCTCGGCCATGTCCCACTTTGTAACCTGAACGCCCATCGCTTCGCACAGATCCGAAGCCCCCGCTCCAACACGGCCCAAAGCGCCGATGACGATTGCGCGAGGGCGCGAAATTTTAATGGAATCAAGTTCAGCCAACAACTCTGCATTCAACGCGTTTTTGCTGGGATATACTCCAACCGGGGGGCATTCCTCGTCCCGTTGCTGCGCCGCCCATGTCTTTAGCGTGACTGCGGCCCCAGCGTAGCCCGCCCAATACCCAAATGCAGCAACACGGCGGCCGTTTTCGTCCACCAGATACTCCAGATCGTATAGCGTACCGCCCCCAGCCTTGAACCTTCCTAACAGAGTGCGGCCAGAATGCTGACCCTTGAAAGCGTGGCCGAACATAATGTGACGGTGAGGCAGGGGTGTACCATCTTCGGGCAATTCCTTGAGGCCGAAGATGACAGCATCCAACGGTGCCTCCGGCCAGGAATTCTCGGTCGCGATTTCGCATCCAGCTTCTTTGTAGCCATCAATCGGAATGGCACGGACACGGCTTTCCTCGACAGTTACACGAATTCCGGCGGCGATCAGCGCGGCGGCACCCTTGGGTGTTAACCCAACCCTTTCTTCGTTCGGGCGCTGTTCAGCCCGGACCCAGAGATGTGTCATCGAGAATCCTTTGCTCAGAGCATTCCAGCGGCTTTTACCGCCTGAACCGACTTTCGTGCATTCATCGCCTGACGAAAGGCGACGATCTTGGGAAAGGCGGAGACATCTACGCCATCGCCTTCCAGCCAAGTGCAAACAACGTACAGGTAAGCATCGGCCAGCGAGAACGTCTCACCCAAAACAAAGGGACCGCGTAACCCATTGGAAGAGATGTATTCACATGAAGCCGTCATCGTCTCGGCAACTTTTGAAGCCATATCTTTCCAGCTGTCTTGATTGTCGGCCCAGCGTTGTCCGCGAAACTTATGCGCATGATTCACATGCATTGTTGATGCCAGATAATACATTACTTCACGCATACGCGCGGCCAAGAACGGATCGTCCGGAACCAAACCGGCGTCGGGCGATTTAGCGGCGACAAACTCTAGCAGCGCGCCCGTTTCAGTCAGGATGCCGCCGTCGATCACAAGCGCTGGAACACGTCCCTTTGGGTTGATCTGACAGTAGGCTGGTTTGGTTTGTTCACCGGCGGCAAAGTCCAGGCGAATTGTTTCATACGGCAGCCTGGCCTCTTCCAAAGCGATAGCGACAGCGACGGAAATCGTACGCGGGGCATAGTATAGCTGTATCAAAGAAGTCCCTCAGGATGGTGGTTACAGATGCGTCTGGGCGAAGTGCCTATCAGGGGCTTCCAGATGCGGTACGGCATTGAAAAGAACGGGGCTGAGCTGAGCCCCTATAGGATGCAGACGATGTAACGATGTGTTCATGATGGCAAGGGCCACCCGTGCCATAGACGGTATGTCCAGCCCCATTGCCTGACGCACCGCCATTGAAATCAGGCCGCCTGAGGTCACAACAATGGCTGGTCCGCCCTCTGTTCCAATCTCGCGCAGCGCATCTGAAACCCGAGTTTCAAATTGATCAAAGGTTTCGGGCGCGTTCGCAATATCTCCGTTTGCCCAAGCGCCAAAAGTTTGCGGGAGATGCTCAACAAATCCTTCGCGGTCAGTTGGAATGGGCACGCCGTGCTGTTCGTGAAACAGTTGGGCCAAGGTGAAATACTCAATTTCATTCAGACGTTTGTCGAGGATTGGGGACGGCAGACCCATACTGCTGGCTGTTTCCGTATGGCGGTTCAAGGTGCCGCAAAAAACGCGCGGATAATGTGCGTGGGTGTCGCGAAGATGACCGCCCAACCAGCGCGACTGTTGATGGCCCAGATCGCTCAGCCTGTCGTAGCTCGATTCATCCCGCGCTGTTGTGTTGGCTTGTCCGTGACGCACCAATGTAATGTATGACATGTCGGTTCCTCTTGGCGAGAAGTCTTAGGGCAGGATTCGGACCGGGACCAGAGGGGTTTTGCCTGCTCAACCAGAAAAGCCAATATGCCGTTTCTACCGATACGGTGCGATACTGAAAGGTAGCACTGTCTTGCTCACTGCGGCGTTGAGTATAATGTTATCCTGACCACACGCAGGGGTAGCCTATGACAATAAACGAAAGCCGTTTTCTATCCGACCTGCATAAGCTGCGCGAATTTGGCGCCTCGGGCGTCGGGAAAGGAGTTGTGCGACCGGCCTATTCCGAGGCCGATATCGCCGCACGTAAATGGCTGGCGCAGAAAATGGCCGACGCGGGTCTGGCTCCGCATTTTGACCCGGTTGGAAATTTGTTCGGGCTGGCACCAGGGCGTTCTCTGTTATTGGGGTCACATTCCGACAGTCAGCCCGAGGGTGGTTGGTTGGATGGGGCGCTGGGCGTTGTCGCAGCGCTGGAGGTTGCCCGGTCCGTTAAACAACAAATTTCTGTTGTCAGCTTTCAGGACGAAGAGGGGAGATTTGGCGTCACTACAGGATCGGCCGTTTGGTCCGGTGGCTTGCCGTTGGATAAAGCGGATTCATTGACCGACGCGTCAGGGATTACTTTCGCCGAGGCAAGATCATCGATGTCTGACCTGTCTGACGATTTTGTGGACCAGGCCCGGTTCGAGGGCTTCATCGAGCTTCATATCGAACAAGGTCCAACACTAGACGCGCAGGGCGATCAGATAGGCGTGGTCACCGATATTGTTGGTATTCGTGATGTGGTCATCACTTTCGATGGGCAGCAAAATCACGCCGGAACGACGCCAATGCATCTCCGCCGGGACGCATTTCAGGCGGTTTCGCAATTCAACGCGATGATCAACAATCGCTTTAAGAACGTGGTCACTCCCCAAACTGTATGGACAATTGGCCGTGTCGATCTTCACCCCAATGCATCGTCAATCGTGCCAGGGCGCGCTCGCTTTTCCATGCAATGGCGAGACGGTGACGCAAATCGTTTGGAGCGAATGGAAGGGATTATCCGGGAAGCTGCACAGGAGGTCGCAGAGAGTGTTGGCCTCGGCCTCAGTTTCGGCACGATGCTTGGGTTAGAACCAGTTTCCATGGATACTAAGTTGCGTTCTGCCCTTCAAATGGGTGCGGAAACAGTCGCGCCGGAACGGTGGCAAAAAATTCCATCGGGCGCGTTGCATGACGCAACTAACGTGGCCCGGCTGATGCCTGTTGCTATGCTTTTCGTACCTTCCATCGCTGGGATCAGCCACGATTTTTCTGAAGACACCGCCGAAAGCGATTTGGTTGCGGGTTTACGCGTATTGGAACACGCGGTTCTCAGTCTTAATGCATAATGCTCTTTAACTTGTGTGTTGCTTAACGGAAAAAAGTTTCCTATAGGAAATATTACCGAATGCGCTGGTGTACGATTGGGTTCGATGCAGTCCGCCGGGGCGTTTGCGACTACTGAAAACGACCGTCCCAAAAGGCGTGTGCCAGTGGGGTCTAATGTATTCGATCGTTGCAAAATGTCCGGCTTGCTTCAGACTGATTGGTAAGCGCGCAGACTGATAGGAACGAAAAGGTAATCGCCATGACCGACGCACCAAAGCGCACGCCCCTTTACGATCTTCATGTCGAACTTGGTGGCAAGATGGTTGATTTTGCCGGTTGGGAGATGCCCGTTCAATATCCGCTGGGTATTATGGGGGAACATAAACAGTGTCGCGAAAAAGCAGCCCTATTCGATGTGAGCCATATGGGTCAGGTGATCCTAATGGGTGAAAATGTAGGGGAAAAGCTGGAAAGCCTTTGCCCCCAGGCCTACGCGACATTGAAGGAAGGTAAAGCACGTTACGGGTTTTTCACGAACACAGACGGCGGAATTATGGACGATCTGATCGTGTCAAACGCAGGGGATCATTATTTTGTCGTGGTTAACGCTGCGCTGCGCCATCAAGATATCCCACACATGAAAGCCAACTTGGGCGGCGTCGAAGTGACCGAAATTTTCGATCGCGCGCTAGTTGCCGTACAGGGTCCCAAGGCTGAGGAAGTTGTGGGTGGGCTATGCCCGGCCGCGCGGGACCTGAAGTTCATGGAAACAGCCATAGCCGAAATCAAAGGCGTGGAATGCCGCATTTCGCGGCTCGGCTATACCGGCGAAGACGGTTACGAGATTTCGATCCCCGATGATAACGCAATTGAGATCACACGGGCGTTTCTGGCGCATGAGGATTGCGAACCGGCAGGACTGGGTGCTCGTGACAGCCTGCGGCTGGAAGCGGGCTTGTGCCTATATGGTAACGACATTGACCAGACGACTTCGCCGATTGAGGCCTCTTTGGGTTGGGCAATTCAGAAACGCCGCAAGGAAGAAGGCGGATTTCCCGGAGCCGAGCGTGTGCAGAAGGAACTGGACGAAGGACCATCACGCCGGTTGGTAGGAATCAAGCCCGAAGGAAGGGCGCCTGCCCGCCAAGGGGTCGAAATTCAATGTAAGGAAGGCAACACGATTGGTCACATTACCTCTGGCGGTTTCGGGCCCACCGTCGGGGGGCCGATTGCTATGGGTTATGTTGCCAAGGGTCACGGCGAACCCGGAGAAACGGTTAATCTGATTATAAGGCGCAAGCCGCAGCCAGCGCAGATTGTGGCGTTGCCCTTTGTCACCCAGAACTACAAGCGTTGAAGTGAGGAGAGAGAAGAAATGGCGACCTATTATTCAGAAGAGCATGAGTGGCTGACAGTTGAAGGGGATACGGCGACTCTGGGCATTACGGCGCACGCGGCGGAACAGCTTGGCGATGTGGTGTTTGTTGAGCAGCAAGAGGTCGGCGACGAATTCGAAAAAGACGGAGAGATCGGGGTGATCGAATCTGTCAAAGCAGCTTCGGAAATCTATGCCCCGGTAGACGGAGAGATAGTTGAAGTGAACGAGACGCTTGCCGATAACCCCGGTGCACTAAATGAAGATCCAGAAGGGGATGCTTGGATCTACAAAATCAAGCTGGCGGATGCGTCGCAACTTGAAGATCTGATGGATCTGAATGGGTACAAAGCCTTCATCGGCTAACAATCTGGCGGAAGCCCGAGCGGCACCGCCCCACAAAACTTAAAAAACACTACTGTCGGTAGCTATTGCTAGATCAGCAGAGTGAGACATTCCTTGAGGAGCGCAATAATGGCCTTCAAACTGACCGATTATGAAGCTTACGATTTTGCCAATCGCCGCCACATAGGACCTAGTCCGACCGAGATGCGCGATATGCTCAAGGTGATCGGCTTCAAGACTCTGGATCAGCTAATCGACGCTACCGTTCCTCCGGCTATTCGACAAAAAGAACCGCTGGACTGGGGTCCTGCGATGACCGAGCGTGACGCGTTGTTTTACATGAAAGAGGTGGCGGGCAAGAACAAGGTTCTCACTTCATTAATTGGTCAAGGCTACTATGGAACTACAACTCCGGCTCCGATCCTTCGCAACATTTTGGAAAACCCGGCTTGGTACACTGCCTATACGCCTTATCAACCCGAGATCAGCCAGGGCAGGCTGGAGGCGCTGCTGAATTTCCAAACGATGGTCAGTGATCTGACGGGTCTGGATGTCGCTAACGCGTCCCTTTTGGACGAAGCAACTGCGGCCGCCGAAGCGATGGCAATGGCTAAGCGTGGTGGGCGGTCAAAGGCGAACAACGCTGCCTTTTTCGTTGACCGTAATTGCCACCCGCAAACGATTGAGGTGATAAAAACCCGCGCCGAGCCTCTGGGTATCGATGTAAAAGTGGCGGACCCGGACCAATTGGATGCTGGTGCAGTCTTCGGCGCAATATTCCAGTATCCTGGAACGCACGGCCATGTACGCGATTTCACTAATGAAATTGCCGCCCTGCATGAGCACAAAGCGATAGCCATCGTTGCGGCAGACATTCTCTCACTGGCATTACTTAAGTCGCCCGGCGAAATGGGGGCGGATATCGCGATTGGCTCAACCCAACGCTTTGGTGTCCCAATGGGCTATGGCGGCCCGCATGCTGCTTACATGGCGACGACCGACAAGCTGAAGCGTGCGATGCCGGGGCGGATCATCGGTGTCAGTATCGACAGCCGGGGCAACAAGGCCTACCGCCTTGCACTTCAGACCCGTGAGCAGCATATCCGTCGCGAAAAAGCCAACTCTAATGTCTGCACCGCGCAGGCCCTATTGGGGGTCATTGCGTCGATGTATGCAGTTTACCACGGCCCTGACGGTATCAAAGCTATTGCTCAGTCCGTGCATCGCAAGACTTCGCGATTGGCTGCCGGTTTGGAAGAAGCTGGTTTCACTGTCGAACCAGAAGTGTTCTTTGACACCATTACTGTCGAGGTTGGACACCTGCAAACGACCGTTATGGAGGCGGCGGTGGCGCGGGGCGTCAACCTGCGCCGTGTAGGTCATACTAAAGTTGGCATCAGTCTTGATGAACAGACTCGGGCTGAAACGATTGAAGCTGTGTGGGGCGCCTTTGGTATCGACCGCGCGGATGATAGCTCGAACGTTGCCTATCGCCTTCCCGACTATGCGCTGCGCGAGACGCCGTACCTGACCCACCCGATCTTCCACAAGAACCGGGCCGAGGCTGAGATGACACGCTATATGCGCCGTTTGGCGGACCGCGACTTGGCTCTGGATCGCGCGATGATCCCGCTTGGTTCATGCACCATGAAGCTGAATGCAACTATCGAAATGATCCCGGTCACATGGCCCGAGTTCGGCAACCTACACCCCTTTGTTCCCGAAGATCAGGCACAGGGTTATCATGAGATGATCGCTGATTTGAACGATAAGCTGTGCCAGATCACCGGCTATGACGCAATCTCGCAACAGCCTAATTCGGGCGCACAGGGCGAGTATGCAGGTCTGTTGACCATTCGGAATTATCACATCGCTCGCGGCGAAGGGCACCGCAATGTATGTTTGATTCCGACTTCTGCGCATGGCACCAATCCTGCCTCGGCCCAGATGGTGGGTTGGCAGGTCGTGCCGGTGCAATCTGACGAAAACGGAAATATTGATTTGGCAGACTTCCGGGCGAAAGCCGAAAAGCACACCGATCAACTGGCCGGCTGCATGATCACTTATCCGTCCACCCATGGCGTGTTCGAAACCACCGTGCAGGAGGTCTGTCAGATCACCCATGACCATGGCGGTCAGGTCTATATCGACGGGGCGAATATGAATGCCATGGTCGGTTTGTCGCGTCCCGGAGATATCGGCGGCGATGTCAGCCACCTTAACCTGCACAAGACGTTCTGCATTCCGCATGGAGGCGGTGGCCCCGGTATGGGGCCAATCGGTGTGAAAGCCCACCTGACTGAACATTTGCCCGGCCACCCGGAATATGGCACCGCGGTGGGGCCAGTTTCGGCGGCACCATTTGGCTCCCCTTCCATACTGCCGGTCAGTTGGGCCTATGTTCTGCTAATGGGTGGCGCGGGTCTTACGCAAGCAACCAAGGTTGCGATACTGAACGCCAACTATATCGCTGCACGACTAAAGAACTCCTATCCAATCCTTTACACATCTGAAACGGGTCGCGTGGCGCACGAATGTATATTGGACACGCGTCCACTCGATGCCGAGGCACACGTAACGGTGGATGACGTGGCCAAGCGTCTTGTAGACAGCGGCTTTCATGCGCCGACCATGAGCTGGCCAGTAGCTGGAACGTTGATGGTTGAACCGACAGAGTCTGAACCCAAAGATGAACTGGATCGTTTCTGTGATGCGATGCTCTCGATCAGGGCCGAAGCGCAGGATATCATTGACGGCAAGATCGACGCGGAAAACAATCCGCTGAAGAACGCACCCCACACCGTGCGTGATCTGGTTGGCAGCTGGGATCGTCCGTACACCCGCGAACAAGCCTGCTTCCCGCCGGGTTCGATGGGCGTTGACAAGTATTGGTCTCCGGTCAATCGCGTCGACAACGCGTACGGTGACAGAAATCTGGTCTGTACTTGCCCGCCGATGTCGGAATACGAGGAAGCGGCTGAGTAAGTACCGAACCGCGCCACAAAACCGTGCCCGCGGAATGACGCTCGGGCACGATTTCTTTCGCGTGTGGAAGGTTTGCTCCTCTTAACTGGAGGCAGCTAAAGTGACTATTCCGGGCGCGAAGCGGGCACTTGACCTGACCAGAAAAGAAATCCCCATGGAGGCAGAACCAACACACGCTGAGCATCTTGCAAGATGGCAAATAGAGGTGCTGCCGTAACCAGTTGCGAGAACGTATATACGCCTTCATAGTTCTCGTTGAACTACTGATGGAGGAGCTGCCAATGCCTGCCCGTAACCGCTTTGCAGAGCTGCACGCCGAGATTACCGAGTGGCGGCAGGACATTCACGCAAACCCCGAGCTGCGTTTTGAGGAGTACCGCACTTCAGCCAAAGTCGCTGACTTGCTTACCGAGTTCGGTTGTGACGAGGTGACCACCGGAATCGGCCTCACTGGCGTAGTGGGGGTTATCCATGGACGCAAGAAAGAATCCGGCAGAGTGATTGGCTTTCGCGCAGATATGGACGCGTTACCCATTCCTGAAACCACCGGCGTCTCCCATGCATCTACAAATCCCGGAACCATGCATGCCTGCGGGCATGACGGGCATACGGCTATGTTGTTGGGCGCGGCGAAGTACCTGGCCGAGACTCGAAACTTTGATGGCTCTGTAGTGTTGATTTTTCAACCTGCAGAGGAGGGCAGCGGGGGTGCGCGCGCAATGTTGGACGATGGGTTGTTGACCCGTTGGGGCATTCAGGAGGTTTACGGCATGCACAACTGGCCGGGAATTCCTGCGGGCCAGTTCGCTGTTCGCGACGGGCCGCAAATGGCCGCGACCGCCTTCTTCGAACTCACTGTGAACGGTCGGGGCGGGCATGCGGCTCTGCCACATAAGGCGGTGGATACAACCGTTGCAGCCGCACACGTGATCGTGGCGTTGCAAACTATCGCCGCGCGGAACATTGACCCATTGAAAACAGTGGTCGTTTCCACCTGTGGGATGCGCAGCGACAGCAACACCTTCAACGTGATTCCTGACGAGATCAAACTCCGTGGTACCGTGCGATACTTCGACCCTGAGGTTCACGAGACGGTGCAAAAACGACTGCGAGAGATTGCCGAACTAACGGCAAAGGCCCACAATGCCGAGGTTTATCTGGATTACTCTCCGCGCGTGCCGCCGACGATCAACAATCCCGAAGCCGCCGCGCGCGCGGCAGAGGTCGCGCAATACATTTCCGGTTCTGTCATTCGCGAATTTGACCCAGTTATGCCGGGCGAAGATTTCTCTGAAATGCTCGCCGAACGCCCGGGTGCCTATCTCTTCATAGGCAACGGCGACAGCGCTGACCTACACAATCCGTCCTATGATTTTAACGACGAATTGATACCGGTGGGCTGTAGCTGGTACGCCGAAATGGCCGAGCGGCGTATGCCGTTGGGCTGAACGCTCCGATGGCAAACGTCGAGAAAATCGTTGGAAGACTGTTTCCATCGCCACGCCTAACTTGTCGGAGCAAATTCCGGGAGGGTGAAAACCTGCGTTGATTGGGACATCCCCGCCAAAGTGTGATGTCCCAAAGGCTGCAGTGGAACTGAAACATCCGCTGCAAACTCCGAGGACAAAACCAACGGAGTTTCAAGTGACTTACACAAGCCTTCAAGACGGTTAACCTGGTTCACCGCGGGACCAATGGTGGTGAAGTCCAGTCTGCGTTCGGTGCCAACATTACCATACATTACTGAGCCGCGGTGGAGGGCAATCCCGAATTCTATTTTGCCGCCATGTTTTTCCCACTTGGTGTTTTTTTCTTTCGCGCGCGACACGCAATCCAGCACTGAAGTCAGGGCAGCCCGACACATGTCGACTGCGGGTCTGGTTTTCTTGTCAATTGGGAAGATTGCCATAACTGCGTCGCCTATAAACTTCAGAACTTCGCCACCATGGTCTTCCACTGATCCTGCTGTGCAATCGAAGTAATCATTGATCAACGCGAGATACCGCTCCAATGGCATGTCTTCAGCCATTCGGCTAGAGTTTCTCAGGTCGCAATAGAACAACACACAGTCTATTGCGCCGCCGTCACCGCGTTCAATGACGCCGTCCAATACCCGGTTCCCAGAGTAGCTTCCCAGATACGCATCCAACAAACCCTGTGCCAGAAGACGTGATTTTGCAGTTTTTATTACCAGCGCGAGGGCGGGCATAAGCGCCTGGATGTAATTGATTTCAGAGTCGCTGAAACCGCCTATGCGCCGGGTAGTAATCGACATTACGACACCTTCCATCCCTGGTGGAAAGTCTGACCAACGACTGGTGTCATCGCGATGGTAACTCTCAAAAAGTGCGATGTAATCCGTTATGCCATCTGCACGAAGGTCTTCCAGGATCGGGAAATTTTGCCCGGCCTGTTCATCCTCCAGCTTGTAGCGCCGATAGATGTCTCCGCTGCACGCTAATTCAAAAAAGGGGGTATTTCGAAATCTGGGAGTATCCAGCTGATCCCGTGGAGTCAGCTCGGCTTTTGCCTGATCGTCGCGTACGGTCCAAAGAACGTTTAGGGCACCAAATATTGGATGCAGTACCATACCCCCAACGTTTATTCGAACAACAGGTATGCCCGCGGAAACAAGTCTGTTGCCAAACCCTTGTACGACTTCTTCAGCGGTAACGTCGCGAAGACCACACCTCATCAACCAAGTGGCGACGCTGTCTAATAGTGGTGACCTACTGAACTCAATCATACCGGAACGCCTTCTTATCGAAGAAAGGGGTTTTTAAATAGGTGGGCTATGGGGCCGCATACCGTCCGGAAACAATGAAAACGGAGCGCCTTGACCCGAGCAATTCTCCCTAATGTAGCATAGCACAAAGAATAACTTCTATAATGGGCCTCTGTCTTTATGTTTGCGAGGGAATGGGTCGTGGCGATCAGTCAATGCAGGGCTTATCACAACCTCGACAAGGCGTGGCGGTCCTGGGCTAGGGATGGTCTTCAAATGGGTGGTTCTGCATGCAGGGTGGTCAGATTGAATGATATAAGCTTGCCAGCGCTGGGAATAATCAACTTGCGGATCTGGAATTTTACCCGTGTAACTACTTCGATCGGTCAAACTTTGGGCTACAAAGCCGAGTAAAAGGAGAAGACTGTACAGATATCGGGTCCTTCGACGGTCATATAGAAAAACGTTACTTTTTGACTGGTCGTACTGTGACTGAAGGGCCAAACGTGGAGGAAACGCATGCCAAAGTCAGATCAGATCAGGAAAATTCAGACCCAAGGTGTACATCACATCACGATCAACGGGGCTGACCGACAGACCTCGATAGATTTCTGGGAAGGCGTGCTGGGGATGCCTTTCATTTTCGACCAGCCAAACCTGGACAACCCCAATGAGGGACATCTTTATTTCGACCCGGGCGATGGCCGACTGATCACGATCTTTACAAACGAAGAGCGGACGCCGGATGCCAACCCTGTGCCAGAAGCCATAGGTTCACTGCATCACCTAGCACTCAACGTCAGCCAAGCAACGTTCTGGCAGGTCGCAGACCGTCTGGACGCGAGAGGCGTCAAACACTCCGGTCCAGTCGATCGCGGGTTCATGGATTCGATTTACTTCCGCGACCCCTTGGGTCTTCGACTTGAGCTCGCAAGCTACAGATTTGACCCACCCGAGGGTTGCCGCCACGCCGACGTGATGATCGAGGCGCATAAGATTCGCGTTGCCGAAGGCGATCACCACATCGATCGTGAACACCTGGCTGACGCAATTGCATTGCTGGTAGAACGCAGGCACAATTCATTATCCGGAGACAGATCACCACGTAACGCGTATTGAAGATTCGCCTGTTGCTCTTTCGTATGCAGGTCAGGCTGTACCGTTCCGCGCTTCTGCTTTGGTAAGGGCTTGTTTTGTAGAGGCTGTGGCCGGATGTAGTTTTCGCTTCGGTGGGTTCCCTCCCGGATACATCATCAACTGCTGCGGTTTCGCTTTTGTCAAATTTGAGCCAATCGGAAACATGCGATCCAGTTTGTTCGGATTCGGCGTGACGTTTTCCAACGCCGAAGGTTCTTTTCCACTTGCCGTTCTTCCCTGGGGTACGTAGGCGTGTCGGTGGGACACCCCTCCCCAACGAGGGGCGTGTATCTGGAAGGGTAATACACATGGCTATCGAACAACCGGCGACGCGGCCGGCTAATCCGCGTTTCTCCTCGGGCCCTTGCGCCAAACCCCCTACATTTGATCTGACCAAACTGTCCGACGCCGCATTGGGCCGGTCGCACCGCGCTGCAATCGGCAAGGACAAGTTGAAAGCTGCCATTGAAGGCACACGTGAAGTTCTGGGTATTCCAGCTGATTACAAGATCGGCATTGTTCCCGCCTCGGACACAGGCGCGGTCGAAATGGCGCTCTGGTCGTTGTTGGGCGCGCGCAAGGTTGAGATGTTGGCTTGGGAAAGTTTTGGCGCTGGCTGGGTGACCGATGTAGTCAAACAGCTTAAAATTGACGCGGAAGTGAAGACCGCGGATTACGGGCAGATCGTCGACCTGGCTTCGGTCGATTTTGCCAATGATGTGGTGTTTACCTGGAACGGTACGACTTCTGGTGTGCGGGTACCTGATGGCGAATGGATTGCAGATGACCGTCAGGGTCTGACGATTTGTGATGCGACCTCGGCGGCTTTTGCGATGGACTTGCCTTGGGAGAAGTTGGATGTGACTACGTTCAGCTGGCAGAAGGTTCTGGGCGGAGAAGCTGCCCACGGGATGCTGATCTTGAGTCCCCGGGCGGTGGAAAGGCTTGAGAGTTATACTCCAGCATGGCCATTGCCCAAGATTTTCCGCCTGACCAAAGGTGGCAAATTGATTGATGGCATCTTTTCTGGCGCGACGATCAATACCCCTTCGATGTTGGCGGTTGAGGATTATTTGTTCGCGCTGGACTGGGCGCGGACCGTAGGTGGCCTGCAGGGTTTGATCGCCCGGGCTGATGCGAATGCTGGCGCGGTACATGCGTTCTGTGACCGGAACAATTGGATTGCTAATTTGGCCGAGGACGTCGCGACGCAATCTAATACATCGGTTTGCCTTAAGTTCACCGATGCCCGTATTCAGGATGGCGCAACATTCGCCAAGGCCGTGGCCAAACGGCTTGAGGCCGAGAACATCGCTTTGGACATTGGTGCTTACCGCGACGCGCCTGCGGGTCTGCGCATCTGGTGCGGCGGTACGGTCGAGACTTCGGATATCGAAGCGATGCTGCCTTGGCTGGCTTGGGCTTTTGAGTCCGAGATCGCGGCGCAAGCCGAAGCCGCCTAATCCGTTTCTGTCTTCGCTGGGCCGTCTTAGGCCCAGACATCTCATTACATTCAAGGACCGTAAACATGGCCCCTAAAGTTCTCGTTTCCGACAAACTCAGCGAAACCGCTGTTCAGATATTCCGCGACCGTGGTATCGATGTCGACTTCATGCCCGATCTGGGTAAAGACAAAGAAAAGCTTGCCGAAGTGATTGGTCAATATGATGGCCTGGCCATTCGTTCGGCCACCAAGGTTACTCCAACCATTCTGGACAAGGCAGAAAATTTGAAGGTCATTGGACGGGCCGGCATCGGAACGGACAACATCGACAAGGATGCCGCCTCGAAAAAGGGCGTGATCGTGATGAATACGCCCTTCGGCAATATGATCACCACAGCCGAGCATGCGATTGCGATGATGTTTGCCGTGGCAAGACAAATCCCAGAGGCCAGCACCTCGACCCATGCGGGCAAGTGGGAGAAGTCCAAGTTCATGGGGATTGAGTTGACCAATAAGACCCTCGGCGTGATCGGCGCAGGCAACATTGGTGGCATTGTCTGCGAACGTGCCTTGGGCCTGAAAATGAAGGTCATAGCATATGATCCCTATCTGGGCGAAGAAAAAGCCGCGCAGATGGGTGTAGAGAAAGTCGAACTGGATGAACTGTTGGCCCGCGCAGATTTTATCACGCTGCACGTTCCGCTGACAGACCAGACGCGAAATATCCTGAGTCGCGAAAACCTGACCAAAACCAAGCAAGGTGTGCGTATCATCAATTGCGCCCGGGGCGGATTGGTAGACGAAGAGGCGCTGGCCGAGATGCTGCAGTCGGGTCACGTCGCAGGCGCGGCGTTCGACGTGTTTAGTGCAGAACCTGCCAAAGATAACCCGCTGTTCAACTTGCCCAACGTGGTTTGCACGCCGCATCTGGGAGCGGCAACGACCGAAGCACAAGAGAACGTAGCGCTTCAAGTGGCCGAACAGATCTCGAACTATTTGCTGACCGGCGCAGTAGAAAACGCGTTGAATATGCCAAGTGTCACCGCAGAAGAAGCCAAGGTAATGGGCCCCTGGATCAAATTGGCGGGACATCTGGGCAGTTTCATCGGTCAAATGACGGATGAGCCGATCAAGGCGATCAACATCTTGTACGACGGTGTCGCGGCCGAAATGAATCTGGCGGCGCTTAACTGTTCAGTGGTCGCGGGGATTATGAAAAAGTTCAACCCCGAAGTGAACATGGTTTCGGCCCCAGTAGTCGCCAGGGAGCGGGGTATTCAAATCTCAACGACAAATCAGGACAAGTCGGGTGCATTTGAAGGTTATATCAAAGTCACCGTCGTGACCGAAAAGCGGGAACGTTCGATCGGCGGCACCGTGTTTAGTGACGGCAAGCCGCGGTTTATCCAAATCAAGGGGATCAACATCGATGCCGAGGTGGGCGCGCATATGCTTTACACCACCAACGAGGATGTGCCCGGTATTATCGGAGCGTTGGGGCAAACGATGGGTGCGCACGGCGTTAACATCGCGAACTTTACCTTGGGACGTAAAGAAGCCGGGGGCGAAGCTATCGCCTTACTTTACGTCGACGAGCCAGTTCCGGCCGAGGCTCGGGCAAAGCTGGCTGAAACCGGTTTGTTTACACAAATCAAGCCGTTGGAGTTCGATGTGGCATAAACGCCTTGTTGAATTTGGGAGACAGTTCAGGGTCTGCGTCAGCAATGGCGTGGGCTTTGGCTTTTTTGTTTCGCCCCTTTGGGACAAAAGAGCGGCAAGCACGAACCGATGGGTACTGATATGACCAGCCCAATTTATGCGATTGGCGACATTCACGGCCAATTGGACATGTTGCGGGATGCATTGAATAAGATTGAATTGGACGGCGGCCCAGATGCACGGGTCGTGTTCCTTGGCGATTACGTGGATCGCGGACCGGACAGCCGAGGTGTTCTAGACCTTTTGATTGAGGGAAAGCGCGAGGGGCGGAACTGGGTCATGTTGTTAGGCAACCATGACCGCATGTTTTCGTATTTCATGTGTGATTACCCCGTACACGACGCGCATCTTCTGGTTGGCTATCATTGGTTTCATGAACGACTGGGCGGCATCCAAACAATGGAATCCTACGGCATTAGCGTCTCGGATCAGGATCGTCTGTACGAGGTTCACGCCCGCGCCGTTGAGACAGTACCGCAAGATCACGTAGCATTTCTAAGAGATCTGCCTCTTTATCATCGAGAAGATGAGTTGCTGTTCGTTCACGCAGGAATCCTCCCTGGCGTGGAGCTTGCCGATCAGTCGGAGGAGGACTTAGTTTGGATCCGCCAAGAGTTTTTGGCCAATGCCCGCTCCTATCCATGGCTGGTTGTACATGGGCACACACCGGTTCAAACGGCCGAGCACTACGGAAACCGTGTCAATCTGGACGCCGGGGCGGGCTATGGACGGTTGCTTGCTACAGCAGTGTTCGAGGGGCGAAAATGCTGGCTTCTTACAGAAGCAGGGCGGGTGCCGTTAGAGCCTAGTCCTGTTTAAACAGTTCCTTAAAGTCGTCACGCAGAACATTTTTTTGCACCTTGCCCATTGTGTTACGGGGCAAAGCATCCAGCAGGACTAATTTGCGCGGATGTTTAAAGCGAGCTAGCTGATTTTTTACGGCAGCCAGGACAGAGGTAAGATCAGGTGACTTGCCTGGTTCTGGGACTAGAACGCCGACGGGGGTCTCACCGAAGTCGGGATGAGGAACTCCTATTACGGCACTTTCCAAAACACCCGGTTGATCGTCCAATAATAGCTCGATTTCCTTTGGATATATATTGAAGCCTCCCGAGATGATCAGATCTTTGCCCCGCCCAACAATGTGAACATAACCGTCGTCATCCACGCGGCCCATATCTCCGGTAATGAAAAAGCCATCTTCGCGCAATTCGGCTGCAGTCTTATCCGGCATTTCCCAGTAACCCTGAAAAACATTTGGACCCCGCACCTCGATCACGCCGATTTCCCCTTGAGGGAGTATTGTGCCTGTTTCGGGATCGGTGACCTTCAGTTCGACATCCGGCAACGCAAAGCCAACAGTGCCGGCTCTACGCTCGCCATCATAAGGATTAGAAGTATTCATGTTGGTTTCGGTCATACCATATCGTTCAAGTATCCTATGCCCGGTTCGATCCTCAAACCTTTCATGAGTCTCGGCTAACAATGGTGCGGAACCTGAAATAAACAGCCTCATATCTTTGGCCAGATCGCGCGTGAACCGATCATCCCCAAGAAGCCTGGTGTAGAAGGTCGGTACACCCATCATAGCCGTCGCTTGGGGCATTAGCCGCAAAATGTCGTCCAAATCAAATTTAGGCAGAAAAATCATCGCGCCGCCGGAAGCCAGAACAACATTTGTCGCTACAAACAATCCGTGAGTATGAAATATTGGCAGCGCATGCAGCAATACGTCATTTGGGGTAAACCTCCACTCTTTCTTTAAGGTTTCGGCATTTGACAGCAGATTTGCATGCGTCAACATCGCGCCTTTTGAACGTCCTGTGGTGCCCGAAGTATAAAGCAGCGCGGCAAGATCGTCTGGGTCGCGATTTGCGGGTGCAAAAGCGGGCAGCATGCCAAGTGCCCGTCGCATTAGGCTGCCGGTGCCGTCGCTGTTCAGGGTCTCGACCTTTGCGTTTTGGGCTTGTGCGATCGGCTTCAAATTCTCTCTTTGTGTTTCGTCACACACGACCAAAGACGCGGCGCTGTTTTCGATAAAGTAACTCAACTCAGACGTTGTATAGGCTGTGTTAAGTGGCAAAAAGACTATCCCGGCCTGGGCGCACGCAGCATACACCGCTAGCGCCTCGGGGGATTTTTTGACCTGCACTGCAACGCGATCACCGGGATTTAGTCCTAATCCCGTCAGTGCATTGGCGAGACGAGCAGCGATGTCGAGAAAGTCAGCATGTGTCAGGGTCTGCCCATTCGGAAGAAGCAAAAATGGCGTTTGCTTACCCAAGTGCCTTCCGAACAAGCGGTCATAGAGCGGGTTGCCCATTTTCTATCCTTCCAATCCGAACTGCTGCCCAGCTTTGAAATCTGTATTGGATTGCCCGGTGGGTAAAGCCCTTGAACTGACAAATCTAGAACTGTGTCGTCATTCGATACCCGGCGGCAAAATACATCTTGGCAAAAGTGACCGGTTGGCCTTGCAGCCATGTAATACGTTCGGCCGTGAAGACGGGTTCGTCTTTTGGAAGATCAAGGAAACCGGCCACTGTTTCGTCAGCGCGACTGGCCATGAACGTTAGCTCGACATTGGTAAAAGGCACTGTTTGCACCAGCCATTCGTTTGGGCCGATGCTCTTGAAATCGGCCTGTTCGACCTCTGGAACGCTTTCCACGATAATCCAGCGATCTTCGTATTGATAAGGTGTATTTGTCGAATAGTGCATACAACGCACGTGGGTCGTGGCCTGACCAGGGCGCAGTGCGAGCCGTGCAACAAGCCAGTCTGGTGAGGGAACGGTTTGTGCAGAAACCAGCGCATATCTATAAGCACCGCCCGATGCTTCAACCTCATCCCGGACCATGGGTATAGTGAAATGGGCCTTACGTTGAGGCGCACTCAGTACACGCGTTCCCGCCTTACGCCGACGTTGCAAATACCCTTCTTCGGCCAGTTCTCGCATGGCCCGGTTCACAGTGGTTCTGGTGCACGAGAATTCGAGGGCAAGGTCTTGTTCGCTGGGCAAGAGAGTATCAGGTTGCCACTCGCCCGACTGGATACGGTCCAGTACGGTCTGTTTGATGTACCTGTATCCCGTGGCGTCGTTGGATTTTGTCATTTCGTCTCTAATCCTGATTTTCCACGCGGAATTTATGCAATCAATGTTGCCATTGCGACTTCGTAGGCTGGAACAATCCGGTCGCGGGCAACATGCCTTCCATCTCGTACGACATGACGCCCAGCGGACCAAAGCTCAGATACCAAGCCATCAGGGGCGGAAAAACAGAAGCCGTCCAAGAGATGATTGTCATGCAAGGTCGACAAAGTCGTGTGCGAGCAATCGATCGCAACCAAGTCGGCCAACTTGCCGACCTCGATCTTCCCGGCGTCGCGACCCAGAGCTTGTGCACCACCGCGCGCGGCGCCAGTGTATAGCGATAGCCCAACGGATCCTTCGCCGCTTACCATCACATTGCGAGCCATGTCTCGCAATCGCTGAGAATACTCCAGCGTCCGCAATTCTTCGGGTAATGAAATCCTTACATTAGAGTCTGATCCAACTCCAAATGCCCCGCCAGCGTCGACATAGGTGGCGCCATCAAATATTCCATCGCCCAAATTAGCCTCGGTTATGGGACACAAGCCGGCGACCGCGCCGGAACGCGCCAGTGCCTGTGTTTCGTTGTGGGTCATATGCGTGGCGTGGATGAGACACCAGCGCTCTGTGACATTCACGTTGTTAAGCAGCCAGTCAACGGGACGCTGCCCAAAGGCGTCTTTGACTTGAGCAACTTCTTCGAGTTGCTCTGCAATGTGCATATGGAACGGACCGGCTTTGCAATGGCCCAACAGTTCATTCAAGTCTTCTGGTGTCGTTGCCCGAAGTGAATGCGGTGCGGTTCCCAAAATCGAGTCCATGTGCGGTAATAATCTGCGACACTCGTCCTGCAGGCGCAAATAACTTTCGACGTCATTGCCAAATCGCATTTGGCCGCCAGTCAATTTTTCCTGAGCGACACCGCCGTACGTGTATAGAACAGGTAATAGAGTTAGACCAATGCCGGTTTGGTCAGCTGCTGCACAAATACGTCTGCTTAATTCCGCCCGGTCCTCGTAGGGTTGGCCTCCTGGTTGATGGTGGACATAGTGAAACTCTCCTACCGAAGCGTACCCGGCTTCTTGCATTTCCATAAAAGCTAATGCCGCGACGGACTGAATTTGTTCTGGAGTCATTAGATTCAGAAACTGGTACATGAGTTTCCGCCAGGTCCAGAAGCTTTCCTTGCCAGCGGCGCGAAACTCGGTTCTGCCAGCCATCGCGCGTTGGAATGAATGGCTATGCAGGTTTCCTAATGCCGGCAGTAACAAATCGACACAAATGTCTTCAGGTTGCGCATCGGCTGCGAATTGCAGTCCTGATATCCGCGAACCTTCGATCTTCACCCTCAGATTACGCTCGATTTCAGAGCCTAACAAAGCCTTTTTCGCATAGATCAGCATCAAGTTTCCAATTTGTGTAGACATGAACACTTTATACATATACGAAAAAAATGAACTCGGAGGGAACTAAAAAGATTCGCCATGACGAAAAAACTTGTTCTCCAAAGTGCGAACATTGCGACCATGCAAGACGGCAAGCCATATGGTCTAATTCGAAGCGGATCGATCGCCATCGAAGGCGAACATATAGCCTGGGTCGGAGAAACAACGGACGAGCCGAAACAATATCGAGACTGGCCTCGCGATGATTTTGGAGAGCGGCTGATCTCACCAGGGCTGATCGATGCGCACACCCATGTCATCTATGGGGGGAACCGAGCGCGCGAGTTCGAAATGCGTCTGAACGGTGCAACTTATGAAGAGGTGGCGCGAGCAGGTGGCGGCATATTGTCGACGGTCAAGGCGACACGGTCGGCGACAGAGGACGATTTGCTGACCGACGCGTTACCGCGGGTCGATGCGCTGATCGCAGAAGGCGTGACCTGTATCGAGGTCAAGTCCGGTTACGGGTTAGATAAAGAAACCGAATTGCGAATGCTGCGGGCCGCACGGCGGATCCAACAGGTCAGGCCAGTTCGCATCAAGACTACGTTCCTTGGGGCTCATGCGATTCCACCTGAATACTCCGGCAATGGCGACGCTTATATTGCCGAGAGTTGTATTCCGGCGATGCAAGAAGCCTACGACGAAGGTCTTGTCGATGCCGTTGACGGATTTTGTGAAACTATAGCTTTTACGCCAGAGCAAATTACACATGTATTCGAAGAGGCGTTAAAAATTGGATTACCGATCAAGTTGCACGCTGAACAGTTGTCAAATCTGGGGGGCGCAACACTGGCGGCGTCCTACGGTGCCTTGTCCGCTGATCATCTCGAGTATCTGGATGAGGACGGCGTTTCCGCCATGGCGCGGGCAGGAACGGTTGCGATGCTGTTGCCCGGAGCTTTTTACACATTGCGTGAAACACAATACCCGCCGGTGGAGTTATTTCGAAAGTATAAGGTGCCAATCGCTTTGGCCACGGACTGCAATCCGGGTTCATCTCCTCTGACATCCTTGCTGCTTGTCATGAATATGGGGTGCAATCTGTTTCGTATGACACCAAGCGAGGCCATGGCTGCAGTTACAAGAAACGCCGCGCTGGGTTTAGGTATAATGGATACGGGGGTCATTGCACCAGGGAACCGCGCTGATCTGGCGGTCTGGGATGTAACTGATCCGGCAGAACTTTCCTATCGCGTTGGATTTAACCCTCTGCACAAACGAATTTTTGGAGGCTACGGATGACGGTTCTTTCCCTAGTCCCGGGCAAGGTTTCGTTAAATGAATTGTCTAGCATTTATTGGGACGAAACCGATGTGGAACTTGATCAGGTATGCCGCCCTCAGGTCGAAGGTGCCGCGGCTCGGATCGAGCAGGTGGCTCAGGGGGCTGATCCTGTCTACGGTGTGAACACAGGTTTTGGAAAACTGGCCAGCCATAAGATTGAGCCCCAGGATACATCATCGCTTCAGCGCAATTTGATCCTCAGTCATTGTTGTGGGGTTGGTCCCGCAGTTCCGCGTCGTCTGGCAAGGCTCATGATGTCATTGAAACTTCTTTCCTTTGGTCGCGGTGCTTCGGGCGTCAGGTGGGCGTTAATCAGCCTTTTGGAGCAGATGCTATCCCGAGGGGTCACGCCAGTGATCCCTGCGCAAGGTTCGGTCGGAGCGTCCGGTGACCTCGCGCCGTTGGCTCATATGACTGCAGTGATCATCGGAGAAGGCTTGGCCGAGGTGAACGGCGTCGTGCAAAAGGGTGTCGATTCGCTAAAATCAGTAGGGTTAGAGCCTGTTCAGTTGGGCCCGAAGGAAGGCCTGGCCTTTATCAACGGAACGCAGTTCTCAACTGCTTATGCCCTTGCTGGTTTGTTTGAAAGCTGGCGCGCCGCTCAGAATGCTTTGGTTATTTCGGCTGCTTCGACGGACGCGATAATGGGATCGACGGCCCCCCTGCAACCGGGCATTCACGGCTTGCGTGGACACCGTGGGCAAATCGAAGCTGCCAGTGCCATGCGCGAGGTCCTGCAAGGTTCAGAAATTCGGGAAAGCCACCGAGATGGTGACACGCGTGTCCAAGACCCTTACTGCATCCGATGTCAGCCACAGGTCACTGGCGCAGCCATGGATGTAATCCGGCAAGCTGCAGGGACTTTGGAGATCGAAGCGAACGCCGCAACTGATAATCCGTTGATTTTAAACGAAACGGGCGCGGTGGTTTCGGGTGGGAATTTCCACGCCGAGCCAGTTGGATTTGCTGCAGACATGATTGCGCTGGCTGTCTCTGAGATTGGTGCCATTTCACAAAGACGCACGGCTTTGATGGTCGACCCGGTTCTCAGTTTTGATCTGCCACCGTTTCTGACGCCTGAGCCCGGGTTGAATTCGGGTCTAATGATTGCCGAAGTGACGACTGCGGCGCTAATGAGCGAAAACAAACACCTTGCCAACCCTTGCGTAACTGACAGCACTCCTACCTCGGCGAACCAGGAGGATCACGTGTCAATGGCGGCCCATGGTGCACGGCGTTTGATCCGGATGGTTAAAAACCTGAACCATATCCTGGGGATTGAGTTGTTGTGTGCTGCTCAGGGAATCGAGTTCCGCAAACCTTTGAAATCCAGCAAACCGCTGCAACAGGTAATCACCCGCCTGCGTGAATCCGTTCCGCCTTTGGTTCAAGATCGCTATCTGGCACCCGAGCTTGAGACTGCAAAAGATCTTGTAGCAGGGGGCGAGATACTGCGCGCGGTCAAGGTTAAAATGCCGGAGTTGATCTGATGCAGGTTGTTGATGTCTGCCAAGGAGACGGCCCGATTGTTCTGGCGCAGCCTCATGGAGGAACATTCCTGCCCAAATCTGTTGCAGATCGCCTGAATGACAATGGCAAGGTATTGGCGGACACGGATTGGGAGATAAACAGGCTCTATTCTGGACTATTGCAGAATGCAACAGTGGTTAAATCGAACGTCCACCGATACGTGATCGATGCCAACCGCGACCCAAGCGGAGTGTCATTGTATCCCGGACAAAACACTACGACCCTAGTGCCAACGACGGACTTCGATGGTCGATCTATTTGGTTGGACGGTCAGGAGCCGTCTGTGGATGAGATAGAAAATAGGCGGAAACTGTATCATGCGCCCTATCACGAAGCACTGGTCAAAGAGCTTGACCGCGTAAATGCAAGGCATGGGGTTGCATTACTGTACGACTGCCATTCAATCCGCAGCCGCATCCCCTTTCTATTTGATGGAATACTGCCGGACATGAACCTTGGTACGAATGGTGGCGTAACTTGCGCCCCGGAAATCCAGGCTATTGCCCATGAATTTGCTGAATCGTCACCCTTTTCCACTGTGTTGAACGGGCGTTTTCGAGGCGGTTGGACGACGCGTCACTATGGCCACCCTTCAGATGGCATACATGCAATTCAGATGGAATTGGCCCAGTCCACCTATCTGTCCTCTCAAACACCGCCTTGGGACTATGACAACAAGAAGGCAAGACGGTTGCGCAAGTGGCTGAAAGACATGTTGGAAGCTATCGAAGATACCGTATCGGAGCTGGTAAAATGACCGATCCACGCAAGAATACTCGAGATATTTATCCGCCAACTGGCCCCGGACTGAACGCTAAAAGTTGGGTGACCGAAGCGCCTTTGCGAATGCTCATGAATAATCTGCACCCCGATGTAGCAGAGAACCCGCACGAGTTAGTGGTCTACGGTGGAATTGGGCGCGCTGCGCGGACGTGGAAAGATTTCGACACTATTGTTGCCAGTTTGAAGGACTTGGAGGAGGACGAAACGCTGATCGTTCAGTCGGGTAAGCCGGTTGCGATCATTCGCACCCACAAGGATGCGCCCCGGGTGTTGATTGCAAACTCGAACCTTGTTCCGCATTGGGCGACCTGGGATCATTTTAATGAACTCGATAGAAAGGGCTTAATGATGTACGGCCAGATGACAGCGGGTTCGTGGATTTATATTGGTACGCAGGGCATTGTTCAGGGCACTTATGAGACATTTGCCGAAGCAGGTCGTCAGCACTATGGCGGTGATCTTACCGGTAAATGGATTCTAACTGGAGGCTTGGGTGGCATGGGCGGCGCGCAGCCACTTGCCGCCGTGTTCGCCGGGGCCTGCTGTCTGGCCGTGGAATGCAACCCTGACAGTATCGACTTTCGATTGCGGACGAAATATCTGGATGAAAAGGCTGAAACGCTCGATGAAGCGCTTGCGATGATTGATCGCTGGACCAAAGCAGGACAAGCGAAGTCCGTTGGTTTACTGGGTAATGCAGCTGAGGTGTTCCCTGCGATTTACAGGCGCATGCAGGCCGGAGGAATGCGCCCAGATATTGTTACTGATCAGACCAGCGCACATGATCCTATCAATGGATATCTTCCGCTTGGTTGGTCAATGGCTGAGTGGCGCGCAAAGCGAGAATCAGAGCCTAAATCTGTCGAAAAGGCCGCCCGCTCTTCAATGAAACAGCACGTTGCAGCCATGGTGGACTTCTGGAACGCAGGGGTTCCAACGCTGGACTACGGAAACAATATCCGGCAGGTGGCGCAGGATGAAGGGCTTGAAAACGCCTTTGCCTTTCCCGGTTTCGTCCCGGCTTATATCCGTCCGTTGTTCTGCAAAGGTATTGGTCCGTTCCGTTGGTGCGCACTATCAGGTGATCCCGAGGACATCTACAAAACCGACGCAAAGATGAAGGAACTTTTCCCCGAGAATGAGCACCTGCACCGCTGGCTGGACATGGCGCAAGAGCGTATAGCATTTCAGGGATTGCCTGCCCGTATTTGCTGGATCGGATTGGGCGACAGACATCGTGCAGGGCTTGCGTTCAACGAGATGGTCGCAAACGGAGAGTTAAAGGCACCTGTGGTCATTGGGCGTGATCATTTAGATTCCGGCTCGGTCGCCAGCCCCAACCGCGAAACTGAGGCGATGTTGGATGGGTCGGATGCAGTTTCTGACTGGCCACTTTTGAACGCCTTGATCAACACTGCAAGTGGCGCGACATGGGTCTCTCTACACCATGGCGGTGGGGTTGGGATGGGATTTAGTCAGCATGCGGGCGTCGTAATCTGCGCGGACGGAACAGAGGATGCAGCACGGCGACTTGAGCGAGTTTTATGGAATGATCCGGCCTCGGGCGTTTGGCGCCACGCCGATGCGGGTTATGAGATCGCCAAAGATTGTGCGAACGAATATGGTTTGCGCCTTCCAGGTATTCTAGGCTGATACGGATCAAACTGGCTCTGGCGAAAATGCTGCGCCTGCGATATGCGCAGTTCAACTTGCCGGAGACCGAATATGTATGTTGCAACCCTGTTGACCAACCCCGGAGCGCCAACGCTGGAACTGTCGCTGGTTGAATCCTTGCGTAACGCATGGGGTGGGGGCGAGGTCGTTTGGCTTGGTTCCGATGAGGCGGCTGAGTTTTCCCTGCAGGAAGCTCCCGGCAATCTGTGGAATGTTTGGGCTGAATTGCAAGGAATGGATGTAGACCTGATTGTGCAACCTGTTGAAGCGCGGCGCAAAAAGATGCTGTTGGCTGATATGGACAGTACAATGATACAGCAGGAATGCATTGACGAGCTTGCGGATGAGGCCGGGGTTGGCGCGCGGGTGAAACACATAACCGCACGTGCAATGAACGGCGAACTGGACTTTGAGGGCGCACTGGTTGAAAGGGTGGGCCTTTTAAAAGGTTTAGACGAAGGCGTGATAAGCAAAGTCTTGAATGAACGGATCAAATTGATGCCAGGCGGTAGGACGCTATTGAACACGATGCGCTCAAACGGCGCGTATGCAGTTTTGGTTTCTGGTGGCTTTACCGCGTTTACTGAGCGGGTGGCGGAAATGCTTGGGTTTGATGAGAACCGCGCTAATACCTTGTTGGCTGAACGAGGAAAACTGACAGGCGACGTCAAAAGACCAATCCTTGGTCGTCAGGCCAAAATCGAGGTTTTGGAAAGTGTTACCAATCGTCTGGGGATTTCAGAAGCAGACGTGATTGCAGTAGGCGACGGCGCCAACGATCTGGGAATGCTAGGCAGAGCCGGGACAGGCGTGGCCTTGCACGCCAAACCCTCGGTCGCGGAAAAATGCAGTATTAGGGTTAATCACGGAGACCTGACGGCCTTACTGTATATTCAGGGCTATAGTCGTTCGGAATTTGCGGTCGCCTAAAGGTCTTTCCTTTATTTAACGTTTGTGTTAAATAAAGTGGCATGAACACAGTTATAAATGCTTTTTCTGCTTTATCCGATTCCACTCGGTTCTCGATTGTTGAGCAACTGATGCAAGACGGAGAGCTGCCGGCAGGTGACCTGATCCTAGGTCGCGGCATGTCGGGCGCTGCAATCTCGCGCCACCTGAAGGTGCTGCGCGAGGCAGGTCTGGTGCAACAGCGCGTACATGGCACCCAAAGGATGTATTCGATTCAGCCTGAGGGACTGCGTGCAATTGCCGAATGGACCATATCGAAACGTCAGTTCTGGGAAGGCAGTCTAGACCGCCTTGGCGATATTCTTGAAAGGGAGAATTCATGGCCAACCTGAAGCTCGAACGGGAGTTTCCCGTAAATGCGGATACCTTGTTCGCGTGGCTCACCGACGGAGCAAAGCTTTTGCAGTGGTGGGGACCCGAAGGAATGCACGTAACCGAGAATAAGCTGGACTTCTCGCGCCTTGGACCTTGGTACTCGGTCATCGAGAATAGCGAAGGACAGAAGTACAAAGTTTCAGGTCATGTAACACATATTGATGTACCCAATTCGGTTGGCTTCACTTGGGCTTGGCATGATGATGAAGACACACGCGGGAATGAAAGCCACGTAATTTTTACTGTCACGACAACAGCTAGTGGATCACGACTGGTTCTGGATCATCGTGAGTTGGCAGATGCCGAAGCTGCAACGAACCATGAACAAGGCTGGACGTCTTCGCTGCGCAAACTCGAAGCGCGTTGTAAATAGATTTTCATTAGGGAGGAGCAAAATGCCCCAATATTTATTTGTATATCATGGCGGTCACACCCCAACCGACCCCGCAGAAATAGAAGCGACCATGGCCGCGTGGGGCGCATGGTTCCAAGGAATGGGCGATGCGTTAGAAATCCCTGGTAACCCAGTAGGCCAATCCTATACCGTTAGCTCTGGAGGTGTCATCGACAACGGAGGTGCAAACCCGGCCTCAGGCTTCACTGTCATCAAAGCCGATAGCATTGATGCTGCGACCGAAATGGCAAAAGGCTGTCCGATGGTTGTGAACGGTTCAGGCTCTGTCGAAGTAGCGGAAGTACACGAAATGTAAAACCCGGTCAGTCGGGGAAACCCGGAGCCGGTTTAAGTATACCGCATTCCAGCCCTCGTCGGCTGTACTGCGTAGCATTCATGAACTTGCGGGTGGCCGGGTGATCGGCCTCCAGCACCCCGAGGTTCACTAAAATGGCAGCGATGGCGCATTCGCTGGCGCGTGTGGCTCCATCGGCGATCTTCAAGGCCACGCCCAATCGTCTTTCCGGGATGATGGCCACAAAAACGGCTTCAGCCCCTGTTTTAATGGCCGCGCGCCCGTCCATTGCGCGCATCAGTTCTGTGCATGCGCGTGTCTCGCCCGCTACCAATTCAGGGTGTTTCACCATGGCTGCGGTTAATTGCAGCGCTGCATCGCTTGCCCGGTCTGACCGATCTGCGGCCGAGGCAAACCAAGCCATTGATCGTGCCAATCCAGCCAGCGAAACAGAAAAATTCGGTGCAGAACAACCATCAATTCCGTAACCCCGGCTCGTTTCGCCGGCAGTCACTTCCAAGGCTGACAAACAGGCCTGCTGTACCGGATGATCAATTTCAAGGTATTCCGGTCCTGCACCCATGTGTTGGGACAGTGTAAGAAACCCACAGTGCTTTCCCGAGCAATTGTTGTGAATTTGACAGGGGGTATCGTCGGCTAAGATTAACCCATCTCTTGCCGCCATATCCTGCGGCTCTTGCGGTCCGCAGCGCAGATCGGGCTCAGCCAGACCCAAATGATCCAACCAAGCATATACACGATCTGTGTGAATGGCAGCCCCGCTGTGCGACGCGCAAGCCAACGCAAGATGTTCGCTGGTCAATCCGAACTTTGCCGCAGCCCCTGACGTGATCAGGGGCAATGCCTGTATCATCTTCGCAGAGGACCTAGGATAGACAACAGCCTCGGGATTTCCCCAACTACGCACGATCCGACCAACGTCATCACAAATCACTGCGTGGCCCAAGTGTAGACTTTCCAACATCGGTCCGCGCCAAAGTTCAGTCATCGGTACGGGTTGCGTCATCTGGACCTCCGGAATAATGCGCAAAATTCTGCCAATCGCCCTTTCGCCTGTGGCGAAACCTGCGTTAGTGTGTGTATGTCGGCAATCATCGGGATGCGCAACGTAGTACAGACGAACCGAAAGGGTTCGCAGCCATCTTAGATGTACGTGGGGTATTGGTCGAGCTAGGAGGCTGGACAGATGGGATCAAAACTCGCCTTTGTATTTGCGGGATTGTGCATGGCAGGGATGGCGACAACGGCCATTGCGCAACAAGCAACTAGCACCAATCGAGTTGCGGCAAAGACTGATTGGAGCGTTTTTGTAGAGGATGATCCAACGGAATGCTGGAGCGTTTCAGCCCCCAAGGAAACTGTTAACACCCGTGGCGGTCGGGTTGTTTCAGTGCGTCGCAGCGACATACTTTTGTTCGTGTTCTACCGCCCCAATGCCGAGGTCAAAGGTCAAGTGACTTTTACCGGCGGTTATCCTTTCGCATCCGGTTCCACCGTTAACCTGGTTGTCGACGGTAGCGAATTCGAGCTATTCACTGACGGTGAATGGGCTTGGCCGGCAACCGCTGCCGATGATGCCAAGATTGTCACGGCATTGAAGCGTGGGACCGAAGCGGTGTTGACCGCGCGTTCAGAACGCGGAACGCAGACCAAGGACACCTTCTCTTTGTTGGGCTTCACCGCTGCGATTGAAGATGCCGAGAAGCGCTGCACCAACTAATGATCAACTTCAGCTAAACACAGTCCAGCCACTTTTTGGGGCCTATTGGTGTATGGTTTGAGCACGCTTCCACTTTTAGGTACGTCCGACGTCAAATTTGATCCTCGTCAAAGCAAGTGGTCCTATTGTCTGAACTAATCGGTTCAAGAGCTGGGAAGGAGCTTGCAAATGCTGAACAAAACTCTTGCTGCGTTATTAATGATTTCTGCTCTATTGCTGGGCGCTTGCGAAAAAGAAAGTGAAACTTACCCTGTCACCGGCGAGCAATGCGGGCCGGAAGACCCCGTACAGACCCTGGACGCTGCAGACTGTGATATCCTGCCAGCAGGCGTCTGATCAGCAACCTTATCGCACGTCTCTGACCGGAGAGTGCAGAAGATCCCGGTCGCAAAGGAGCAATCCTTGCGACCGAACTTCAATTGGGATTATGGATTAACGCGTGCTATCGTAGATTTGATTCAAGCGTCTTTTAGCAGGTATAGAAAATGCGGCACGTTTTTTTGGTATTGCTTATTACGTCACCTGCGTTGGCTGACCCCACCTTAGAATGTGCGGACGCAAGTTCGCAGGTCGAAATCGGGTCTTGCGTTGGAGAGACGGAAGAACGTGTCAACCAAGCGATGGAAGCTAGTTATGGGCTTGCTATCCGGGCGGCTAAAGAGTTGGACGACGTAACAGGTCGTGTTGAAGCCCAGCCAGCATTGGAAGCTTCACAAAGCGCTTGGGCTGGTTACCGGGATGCTCAGTGCGACGCCGTAGGAGCATCGTATGGAGGCGGATCAGGCACCGGCATAGCGATTACATCCTGCCGGATCGATCTAGGCCGAGCGCGAGTGGACGAATTGCTGCGTTTCGCGAACTAGGGCGAACGAATTCTTTTGATCTTTGAGAATGTTCCTATATAGAGGCGCATCCCGATCCAGAATACCTGAGATACGCCCATGTCGCCCAAAGCGCCGATCACTCAAGACGTTATGACAATCCCTCGCAAACTGCCTGAGGGAAAGATCAACCTCGTTGGTCTGACCCGAGCACGTTTACGCGAGGTACTGATTGAGCATGGTACACCAGAAAAACAAGCCAAGATGCGCACGGGCCAAATCTGGCAGTGGATATATCAATGGGGCGTGCGCAATTTTGCCGAAATGACAAACCTCGCCAAATCATATCGGGCGCAACTGGCCGAAAACTTCGTCATTGAAATTCCAGAAGTTGTTACGCGGCAGATCTCCGAGGATGGCACCCGCAAATACTTGGTTCGTATTGCCGGTGGGCACGAAGTCGAGGTTGTCTATATCCCGGAGGAAGATAGGGGTACGTTGTGCATTTCGTCCCAAGTGGGCTGCACGCTAACATGTTCCTTTTGCCATACCGGAACGCAGAAGCTGGTACGCAACCTGACGGCGGCCGAAATCGTCGGTCAGGTAATGATGGCGCGCGATGATCTTCAGGAATGGCCAACCCCCGGCGCGCCAAAGGATGAAACGCGTCTGCTTTCGAATATCGTTTTGATGGGGATGGGTGAACCACTTTACAACTTCGAAAACGTCCGCGACGCAATGAAGATTGCAATGGACCCCGAGGGGATTTCTCTGTCCCGCCGCCGGATCACTCTTTCAACCTCGGGCGTTGTGCCTGAAATAGCACGTACTGCGGAAGAAATAGGTTGCCTGCTGGCGATCTCGTTTCACGCTACTACAGATGAAACACGCGACGTACTGGTCCCGATCAACAAGCGCTGGAATATCGAAGAATTACTGCAAGCATTGGCGAGTTATCCAAATGCATCGAATTCGGAACGGATCACTTTTGAATACGTGATGCTGGATGGCGTCAATGATAGCGATGAGGACGCTCATCGTCTGATTGATCATATCAGACGCCATGACATCCCTGCCAAAATAAACTTAATCCCGTTTAACGAATGGCCCGGTGCCCCTTACAAGCGAAGCTCGAATAACCGCATTCGGGCCTTCGCCAACATAATTTATCAGGCGGGCTATGCGTCACCTATCCGCAAAACCCGTGGCCAGGATATCATGGCAGCCTGCGGCCAGTTGAAGTCGGCGACTGAACGGGCGCGTAAATCGCGAAAGCAGATCGAGGCTGAGGCAGGAATGAACGGTTAGACCTTCACGAAAGTCGTCAAACTTTAATATTTGGTTGGTGTTTTTGCATGCAAAATTTGTTATGTATGAACAAACTTGACCTCTGGTAATGTTGAGTAACTTTATGCCCAAGGTTGCTGACCTGCCAGAAAGAGTCTGGCGAATTTATTCAAGGCCGCTGCCATTTTTGTAAGAAAGCGGCGTTTAGGCAAACTGATCATTCAGGTGGGCCAGCACAATGATTACGAGACACATGCGATTTATAGGGGCCATAGGTGGGTTGACGCTCTGCACCCTGTTCTTGACGCTTGGCGTTGCGCAGACAACAGATCAAGATGCGCATTTGGCTATCGAGAATCCTGCGGATTTATCCAAGGAAGACGCTCTTGAGCATTATATGTCATTGTCCCGCCGGATGGACCGGGGATATGCGGCGGCACAGCTCGACTTGCTCTTAAATTATCAGGCATGGCCACTTTTTAACGATGCGCCTTATATCTCGGCTACGCATGGGCAGAGATATGTAAACAGCTACGCAAACCGCATGGCGCACAACTATGGTACTTTGCAGGAGGGCGAGGTTTTGCCCGTGGGATCCGTATTAGCCAAGGACAGCATGACTGTAACAGACGAAGGCCATGTCCACCCCGGAGCAATGTTTGTGATGGAGAAATTGGCGGCAGGTGCCAGCCCGGACACTGCGGATTGGAGATACATCATGGTAATGCCGGACGGGTCGTTATTCGGTGACACGATGGGAAGCCGCGCCGAGGCGGTGGCTTATTGCCATGATTGCCATGAAGCAGTCGCCGACCGAGACTACACTTTTTACGTGCCCGAAGAATACCGTGTCGGCAACTGATCCAGGCTCAATTGAAAAGGTTGCTTGGATGACGGCTTCGCCGCGCGGTCGAAGTTCGTCTTTGTGTTAACTTTGAAGAATTTTCCTAGCTCGGATTATCTTTGCTGGAACCGTGCAGTGCCTATAATTTCGATCATTTTTTTGCGTACCGGCTCTGGCTGCGCATCGACAGCATTAAGAACTTCGCGCAATTCTGCGCGCAAACAGTGCATTTGGTCGATTAGCGAGATCATCATCGACAAGGCGTCCGATTCCATGTCGTATTGGTCATGCAACTCGCAGGCCAGCTCTAAACGTGCCACGTCGATAGTTTGGTAAACCAGCCCTTGTTCAGACTGTTCCGGGATTACAATCTCGGCTGCTAAATATTCACTCAACCGGTCCGACGTCAGGCGCGCGATGGCCCCAAGCAATTCGTCCTCTGTCAGCGTGCGGGTCATGATGGCATCCCCTTGCGTGGATCATAGCGGTGGGATTCACGCCATGTTTCCATGAATTGTTTCAGCGCGTCGTCGATTTTCTCCGGCATGGCGACAGTAAGTTCTATAAGCTGATCGCCACGGTCGGAAGATCCGCGTTTCTTCACGCCTTTGCCGCGCAACCGCAGGGTTTTACCACTGCTAGTGCCGGCCGGGACAGTAACGTTAACACCCCCATCTATCGTGGGTGCTTGCACCTTTCCGCCCAGAACCGCTTCATCAATTGTGATGGGCAAAGTGATATGGATATCGTCGCCCTGGCGGTCAAAAACCGGATGCTCGGTCACGGAAATGGTTACCAGTGCATCTCCGGGAGGGCCTTCGCCAAAACCGGGGGCACCCTTGCCACGCAGTCGAATTGTTTGTCCGCTGGTGATCCCGGCGGGGATCTTAACCTCAATTCGGTCGCCGTCTGGTAAAGTCAGTTTTTGGCTTGCGCCGAAGACCGCATCTAAAAAGCTGATCTGCAGAGTATAACTGCGATTGTGTCCGGGGGCGTGGAATTCATGTGTCCTTTGCTGGCCATAGCCTCCTTGCCCACGCATAAATTCGGCAAAAATGTCAGACATGTCGTCTGGATCGCCATAGTGGGCACCAGAACGATAAGGATTTCCCGCAGCCTCGGCGTAATCGCGGTAATACTGTTGCTGCGGGCGTTCCTGTCCAGAAGCATCGATCTCGCCGTTATCATAACGCGCGCGTGTTTCGGGGTCTTTCAGCAGATCGTAGGCCGCTGCAGCAGCTTTGAATTTCGCCTCAGCCTCTGAATCACCGGGCTTGAGATCGGGATGGCAATCCTTAGCAATACGCCGATATGCTTTTTTTATTTCGGCGTCACTGGCATCTTTCGAGACACCAAGAACAGAGTAGGGATCGTCGCTCATCTCACTCTCGCGCATCAGGGTCAGGGCAAGGCAGGTTTTAATGAAGGTGTTTTATCACGTGATTTCAACAGGTCAAAGTTAGTGGAGCCCTGAAATTCCTCGCCAAATTCGAATTGATTGATAATATCTGCATAACTTGAGACGTTGAAACGAAAGAGGTCCTCGAAATGTCGCGCAGAATTAAGTCCGCTCTGGCCTTGCTGGCCGGTAATGCAATTGGATTGCTGCTGGCCTCGGTGCTGCTGACTGGTTTCTCAATCCAACCGATATCATTTATCGTGGTGGTAATTGTTTTTACACTTGTTCAGGTTGTGGCTGAACCTTTGATATTGAAGCTTGGCGAAAAGAAAGCTCCGGCGCTCAAGGGTGGTATAGCATTGATAGTGACGTTTGTCGGCTTATTGGCAACTGACTTGATCACTGCAGGGCTGACCGTTGGCGGGCTTTCCAACCTGTTGGCCGCTACACTGTTAGTCTGGTTGGGCGCATTGGTAGCCAGTGTAGTTTTGCCGATCTATGTGTTCAAAGAATTGCGTGAGCCCAAGAAATAGTCACGACGAATTCAGGCTGGCCTCGATAGCTTGCCAAAGTTCTTCGACAGGTTCGCAACCAACTGAAATACGGATAAATGCTGGGTCGACGTCGTCACCCCAGCGGGCACGTCGCTCTGCTGAGCTGTGGACGCCGCCAAAAGACGTCGCAGGTCGCAGCAATGGACACGTATTTATGAAGCGTTCAGCCTGTTCTTCGCTTCCAAGTGTTATCGAAAGAAGAAACCCAAAGCGCAATGTCTGCGCACCAGCCAATGCATGAGAGGGATCATTTGGTAAGCCCGGATAGCGGATTTGCCTGATCGCCTGGTGCTCGGACAGCCGTTCCGCCAGAACCTGAGCCGTTTCACACATACGATTGAACCTGACGTCAAGCGTCTCTAATCCGCGATGCAGCAACCAAGCCTCTTGCGGACCTGGGATTGAACCAGAAACACGGCGCCACTCTTCGATCTGTTCCATGATCTGGGCGTTGCGGCAGGCAACATGTCCCATCAGCAAATCTGAATGGCCACCAACTGCCTTGGTATCCGACGATACGACCACGTCGACGCCTAAATCCAGCGGTCGCTGGCCTAAAGGGGTCATAGTTGTGTTATCGGCGATGGTCAGGCCGCCCGCGTTTCGCACCTGCTGGGCCACAGAGGCCAAATTGATTATGTCCAAACCAGGGTTCGAGGGGCTTTCGACAAAAACCACATCGAATCCATCGAAACCGCCTTTCGTAAACGCGATGGTTGGACGTTTTTCCACGATTATGCCGAATTTTGATAGGAAGCGATCCGAAAGCAAACGGGTCACATAGTATCCATCAGCTGGGATCAACACCCGCGAACCAGCTGCTAGCGTTGCAAACAGAGCGGCCGTGATCGCCGCCATGCCAGACGGAAAAGTCAGGCAAGGTGCATCTTCCAAATGTGCCAGCAGACTCTCCAAATGCTCCCATGTCGGGTTGTTCACGCGGCCATAAGTGTCATGACCTTCGGGGGAACCGGGAAGGTGAAACATGCTGCTCTGGGTCAAGGGAAGGGCTACGGGTTCACCCTTGTTCAAGGAATTCCCACGCAGGTGGAGCATCTGGCCAATCTTAGGGGTCTTCATAACTCAGCGTCCCGGAATTTGATCGCGGGGCGGAGCTGGCTCCCAGTTCTCAATGATATCGACAGCCTGTTGCGCGGTGTCGACAAACCTGAAAAGGTCCAAATCCTCGTCCGAGATCGTACCAGCGTCTGCGAGGGCATTCCAATTGATTACTCTTTCCCAGAATTCCCGGCCAAACAGCAAAAATGGCACTCGCTCCATCCTTCCGGTCTGAATCAACGTCAGAGACTCAAACAGCTCATCCATCGTTCCAAAGCCACCAGGGAAAATTGTAATAGCACGGGCGCGCATCAGGAAATGCATCTTGCGGATCGCGAAGTAGTGGAAATTGAAGCTGAGATCAGGCGTTACGAATAGATTGGGGGCCTGTTCATGCGGCAGAACGATGTTCAACCCGATCGAGCATCCACCCGCATCCTGAGCACCACGGTTTCCAGCTTCCATTACGCCTGGTCCGCCTCCGGTGACAATAACGTTTTCGCGGCACCCGGTCTGGTTTGACTTCTCGGTCATCAACCGGGCAAATTCCCGTGCTTCGTCGTAGTAAGTCGAAAGACCAGCCAGTGTTTGCGTCCGAGCTGTATGTTTTTGCGAAGGTTCCGGAATGCGGGCTCCGCCAAACATAACGATGGTTGAGGTGATCTGTCGTTCGGACATGATCATCTCGGGTTTCAGAAGCTCCAGTTGCAAACGCACTGGACGCAGTTCGTCCCGGCACAGGAAATCATCGTCGGCAAAGGCTAGGCGATAAGAAGGCGAGCGGGTCTGCGGCGTTTCCGGCACCTCGCGCGCTGTCGAGCGGTCGGTTTGCGCGTCGCGAAAGGGGCTGAGGCGGTCTTCTCTCATTTTGAACGATCCCTGCTTGCGTGTTTCCCAAACAGCTATAGGGTTCGCGGACAGAGTGCCAGTCATGGAAAGACAAGAATGAATTGGAAGAACGATATTTCGGCAGCGTCGGATCGAATTGCGGGACATGCTCAGATAACGCCCGTAATGCAGAGTGCAGCGTTCGAGCTTGGTTACCCTGTCGAAATGAAGCTTGAGCATATGCAGCACACAGGTAGTTTCAAAGCCCGGGGGGCTTTCAATACGTTGCTAAGTATGAACGTTCCTGCGGCAGGCGTGGTGGCAGCTTCAGGTGGCAATCACGGTGCAGCAGCGGCTTATGCTGCCCAGTCGCTGGGATATCCGGCCAAAATTTTTGTTCCGGAACTCGCTGGGCCGTCAAAAATTTCATTGATCAGAAAGACAGGTGCGGACCTGAGCGTCGTGTTCGGAGAGTACGCTAACGCATTGACCGAGGCGCAGGCTTATGAAGAGGCGACCGGTGCAATGCAGATCCACGCCTATGATGCGCCGGCTACTGTGGCCGGGCAGGGCACGTGCTTTGCCGAATGGGACCGGCAGGGATTGGAAGCCGACACAGTACTGATCGCGGTTGGCGGGGGCGGTCTGATTGCCGGGGCATTAGCTTGGTATCAAGGCGCGAGGAAAGTTGTGGCGGTCGAGCCTGAAACTTCATGTGCACTTAACGCAGCTTTGAAGGCAGGCCATCCGGTGGATGTTACTGTCTCAGGAATAGCGGCAAACGCTCTGGGCGCGCGCCGAATCGGATCAATTTGTTTTGAACTGGCCCAAGGAATTGCATCGGTACTGGTTCCGGACGAGGCGATTACCCAAGCCCAGCAGATGTTGTGGTATTCGCATCGAATCCTAGTCGAACCGGCGGGTGCGACCGCTTTGGCGGCACTAATATCGGGCGCCTACAAGCCCGAGCCGGGAGAACGTGTTGCGGTTCTGATCTGTGGGGGGAACATATCGCCTGACCCGCTTGCGTCCTGAATATATGCTACTTCGCTGTAAACTTTGGCTCTGCATCGCATTGCAGCGGATCGTGCGCTTGCGTATAGGCAAGTCCAACGTGAACAAAGTCTGCAGGGAGCGACCCTATGTCCAACGCCCAACTGGAAGCCGCCATCGAAGCCGCGTGGGAGGCGCGCGACAGCATAACCCCCACCACCAAAGGGGAGCAGCGCGAAGCGATCGAGGATACTCTGAATGCGCTCGACAGCGGCTCGCTCCGTGTGGCGGAAAAGCTAGAGGATGGCAGCTGGCATGTGAACCAGTGGGCAAAAAAAGCGGTGCTTTTGGGCTTTCGTATCAAGGATATGGAAATCCAGTCTGGTGGTCCGCAAGACGGCGGTTGGTGGGATAAGGTGGACAGCAAGTTCGCCGGATGGGGCGAAAACAATTGGCGCGCTGCAGGGTTCCGCGCCGTGCCCAACTGTGTGGTTCGCAAATCTGCCTACATCGCTCCGGGTGTAGTGTTGATGCCTTCATTCGTGAACCTGGGTGCCTTTGTTGATGAGGGCACTATGGTCGACACATGGGCCACAGTCGGCTCTTGCGCGCAAATCGGAAAGAACGTCCATTTATCCGGAGGCGTTGGCATCGGCGGGGTTTTGGAGCCAATGCAAGCGGGTCCCACAATCATCGAGGACAATTGCTTTATCGGAGCCCGGTCTGAGGTAGTCGAAGGCTGCATAGTTCGCGAAGGTTCGGTCCTGGGAATGGGCGTCTATATCGGTAAATCCACCAAGATTGTTGACCGCGAGACAGGCGAAGTCACTTATGGAGAGATACCGCCGTATTCGGTGGTAGTTTCAGGTTCGATGCCATCTAAGAACAACATCAGCCTTTACTGCGCTGTGATTGTGAAGAGGGTCGATGAAAAGACCCGCTCGAAAACAGGCATTAACGAATTGTTGCGAGACTGACGCCTAAGTAGAATTGTCGAATTTTTGGGCTGTCGCTAATCTCGTGACGGCCTGTTTCGATTCAAATCAATCTTTGATCGGATAGCGGTCAGGTTCTTCGAACACGTCGATCACGCGCGTACCGGCTTGAATCGTTGCGCCATGATCAGCTCCGGCGGGAATCGAATAGCTGTCCCCCGTGCGATAGGTTTTGATCTCATCACCGATGGTCAATTCGATTTCGCCTTCGATAACAGTGCCCCATTGCGCGCCATGGGAATGCATGGGTAATTCCATCCCCTTCAGGAAGGTGAAGAACGCCACTAACCCGTGATCTGATCTGATAACGGCGGTTTGAACAATGTCTTCAGGAAACGGCAAATCGAGCCCCGGAAAATCAGTGATGAATTTGGGAAAAGACATGTTGGCTTCCTTCACAAGTTATGCTCGACGATCAGGGGGCAAAATTCAAATATGTCAGTTTGGCGGCTGTGGTGCAATTTTATGGTCGCGCATGAACAACAGTCATTTTTAAAGATTTGCATTGCTTGACCGGGTTGGGTTGCACCGCTATGGCCCGGATATGGAAAAGCAGAAAAAACCTTCGCGCCAGCAAGTTTACACCTTGTTGGTTCAGATTGGTCGCAAGGAAGGTGACGGCCTGCCAGAAGGTGCAACCGGAGCCGCGCTGATGTGTTTTGCAAGTGGCGTGGACGAGGCCGAAGCGGTGCGAGAAACAGTGGCTATCCTAAAACAGGCCGATACAGCGCCGCTGGATGTAACTGGTTATGGCACTTTGGCTGAACGCGAAGCTCAGGGGCACGAAGTTGATCCCGAAGAGCGCGCGTTAATGCAACGAGCACTGGATGAAAA